>NZ_JAYMZR010000017.1:0-88380 GCF_035828615.1 Streptomyces sp. H27-D2
AGTCCGGGCAGTGCAGCGATGCGCATCCGTCGAAGGCGACGGTGCGCCAGCGCCGATAGCGCAGGCCCGGGGTGCGCGGATCGGCGAGCGGCACCGCGAGGGTGTCGAACAACCGCCTGAGCGGCCGGGGTCCGACCCGGCGGCGGACATCCCGCAGAGCTTTCTCTGAAACCCGTGTCGCACCGGGAAGGCCGCTGGTCAGCATGGACCACACGCGTACGTATCCCAGGTGTGGGAACAACCCGAGTGCCAGGAGGAAGTAGACCCCGACCCGCGATGGCAGCAGTCGCAATCGCTGCTGGACCCGACCGGTATCCGCCAGAACCGCATCGATCAGATCGAACGGGACGTACCTCGTCAGCTCGCCCAGATGGCCGGCGCCGAACGCGTCGGCCGCGAGCTCTGATTCCTCCGGAGCGGACGCGTGCGCGGTGGAATGCTGGAACAGCAAGGGGGCCTCTGAATCTTGAGACGTCTTGGCGGACTCCCGAGGTATAGCAGAGGTCCCACCGCCTCAACTGGCGCTCTCCAGAGCCACTTGACCTGCGCCGATCCGCCTTAACTACGCGGCATTGGGGTTTGATGGAGACATCGAAGACCCGGAAGGATCCCAATCATGGCTGCTCCCCGGAAGTACTCCGACGAACTCCGTGAGCGCGCGACGCGCCTGGCGGTGGAGGCCCGCAAGGACCCCGCCGGCCGGACCGGCGCGGTCAAGCGCATCGCCGACCAGCTCGACGTCCACCCCGAGGCCCTGCGGACCTGGGTCAAGCGGGCCGAGACCGATGAAGGACTGCGTCCCGGAACCACCAGCGAGGACTCCGCCCGGATCGCTGAACTGGAGCGAGAGAACCGCGAGTTGCGGCGAGCCAACTCGATCCTGAAGTCCGCCTCGGCTTTCTTCGCGGCGGAGCTGGACCGTCCACTGCGGTGAAGGTCGCCTACGTCGACCAGCACAAAGAGGAGTTCGGCGTCCAGCCGATCTGCGAGGCCCTGACCGGGACCGATGCCGAGATCGCGCCGAGCACCTACTACGCCGCCCACGCCCGCCCCGAAGCGGTCCGCACTGTGCGGGACCGGGAGCTGACCAAGGAGATCGAAGTGATCCACTGGGACAACTACGGCGTCTACGGCGCACGCAAGATCCACGCCGCACTCCTGCGCGCCGGACGCACAGTGGCCCGCTGCACGGTCGAGCGCCTGATGCGCGCCACCGGCCTGCGCGGCGTATCCAGAGCCAAGAGCCCGCGCACCACCCACCCCGCACCCGAGACCATGCGCCCCGCCGACCTGGTGAAACGGCAGTTCACCGCAGAAGCGCCCAACGTGCTGTGGGTCGCCGACATCACCTACATCAAGACCCACTCCGGCTGGGTGTACGCGGCCTTCGTCATCGACGTGTTCTCGCGGATGGTCGTCGGCTGGCAGGTCGCCACCAGCCTCTACACCGATCTGGCCCTGGACGCCCTGGAGATGGGCATATGGAAACGCCGCCGTACCGGCGGCGACCTGGCTGGCCTGGTCCATCACTCCGACCGCGGCGTACAATATCGAGCCCTGCGTTACACCGAACGCCTCGGACTCGCCGACGCGGTGGCCTCGGTCGGCTCCAAGGGAGATTCATACGATAACGCCCTCGCGGAGGCGTTCAATAGTTTGTTTAAAGCCGAACTGATCCGCAACAAAGGGCCCTGGACCAGCATCAACGACGTCGAGATCGCCGTCGCCGAGTACATCGACTGGTTCAAGCAGCGAAGGCTCCACGGCGAGCTCGGACAGGTTCCGCCCGCCGAGTACGAAGCCCTCAACGCAACGACCGACACCTCACCTGTGCCCCTGAAAACCAGCTAACCCACTGTCCACAAAACCCGGGGCTTGACACTTCCTGCTTGCCCGCCAGTACCGTGCGTCCCTCTGGCCCGACCTCTCCGTGCGATGTCGATCGGTCAGCGTCATGCCAGCTCCTTCTCCCAGTCGAGGAAGTCGGCACCTTCCTCTTCCTGGCGCTGGTAGTCGTCGACGGCCTGACGGTTCGCCGCACGTTCGGCTTCGTTTTCCGGGCCCGGATACGGCTTGAGGCGCCGGCCCCGAAACGGTACGCGGACGGGGCCACCGGCGCGGTCAGCACCGCCAGCTTGCAAAAAGCTCACTGCGATGAAGGCGGAAACATCGCACCCGCTGGCGCGTAATTGCATGTTCACGGCCGGTCACAAGTGGCACGGTGGAAGCTCCTGTTGCTCCCAGTTCGTCCGACGGAGAGGAAGAGTCATGCGCAAGCCCCTGATAGCGATGGGTGTGGCCGTAATGGCGGCCATCGGTTTCGCCGCGCCGGCACAAGCCACCGTGAACACCGTGGACATGCCCTTCAGCATGGCCTACGGCAACAGCACCACATCCGGAACGATCCACTTCACCGACGGGTACACCGCCAGCGTGGCCGGCACCGTCCACGCGGCGAGCGGTGGCCGCCGGGTCTGTGCCTATGGGGTGAACGGCAGCGCGACGTCAGGCCTCATCTGCAGCCCGTACGCGTACGCAGGTGGCCCGAACAAGTCCCTCATCGGATCGCTGAATATCCCGCAGCCGGGCGGCGTCGTGCGCGTCTACATCACGATGTACGACGAGAACAACAGCGCGCTGGCCCAGGAGTTCTGCACCCGCATCGGCTGCACACGGGTGTACTGAGCCCACTGCCTCACCCACCGGCCGCAGCGGACTGCGTAGAGGAAGCCGGCGGTTTCCCGTTGTTGCTGCGTGCTTCCCTCTCCTGCCGCATCAGGTCTCTCCTGAGCTCGTGCCCGGTCCGTATGGCAGGGGCGCTGGCCAGCTTGTAGCTGCCTGACACAGAGCCTTCACCACATCCTGGAACTTGCCGCGTTCTTCTTCGTTCTGTTTCGTCGGCCGATTCTTCAACAGTGAGTTGTGAAGCCGGCAGTGCTGACCGCGAGTTGGACATGCCTGAACAACGACGAAGCTCCTGGCAGACGGGTTCTCGACCAAGATCACCCGTGTCTGCCAGGAGTTTCGCGGGCTTGTCTACCCGTCCTCGAATGATCTGTCCAACCGCACCTTGCGATCCCTGACCGGACGGCTGAAGGCCAGGCGGCGAGAGACCGGGACGCGTTGGCGGCGCCTCTCACTGAGCGTTTTCAGCGTTGCCTCTCCAGTGTGAGGACGGCCTTGGCGATTGACGTCATGCGGTTCGGGCTGCATCGCGATCTTCGGAAAATCCGCCAGGACTTGAGTCGTGTCATACCGCGTTCGACGGGAGCGCGGGACGTGGCCAGTGCCCGGTTGACCGTCCGTTCTGTCGGGGTCAGCTGTCCGCCGGGTGGGCGTCTGCGTCCGGTCGTGCCCAGGAGCCGGCGCCCGTATAGGCACGGTCGGCCAGGACGGGGACGCCCTGGCGTTCACAGATCCGGATGATCCGGTGGGTGCGGGCCGCGGTCAGGTCGTGAAACCGGCCGGGCAAGGCAGGAGAGATCCACAGCACCTGTCCGGCCGGGTCGGTCACGACCTGCACGTTCACGCCGTGGCGACGGTGCTTGTGCGAGTAGTCGGCCTGGCCGTCGCCCACGCGGTCGCACTCGGCGAGTGTCCCGTCGAGCAGCACGTACTGCGGGTCGGTCTCACGCGGGACCTTCAGCAGGGCCGGTGACCGGTCGGCCAGAAGGTCGATGACCGCGGTGGTGTAGGCGTGGGCGGTGCCGACCGATATGCCGAAGCCCGCGGCGATCTGGGCCAGGGTGTCGTGCTTGCGCAGGTAGAGCAGAGCGACGAGCGCGCGCCTGTGCGGCGGAAGTTTGCAGCGGCGGTCATCCTCGCGGGTGACGATGAGCATGGTGACCCACTCGACCAGCGCATGAGGCAGGTCGAGCGCGGCAGGATTAGGGAACCAACGAGGCACCTGCGCTGATGAGTTGGGACGTCGAACATCTCCCTCAACGGCACGGGTGCCTCGTGCGTTGCGGCCTCGCCGCCGTCACCCGACAGAGTCCCTCACAGCTCGATGCGCCCCGCCATTGCCGTGCGAGCAGCCACTCCTACGGCCTGAGCGTGTTCTTGCGCCTCCGGGCTCGAACGACGGCCCGTAATTGATCGCCCGGATGAGGAATCGCCAGACCTGGGTACGGCCTTCGGCTGATTCTGTGCTCCGCAATCCACGGGATACGGATCGGTCGTGTACCCGGAGGCGCAGCAGCCCCCGCGCCGGCCGGGCGTGATGGACAGGTCGTATGGGTATCCGTGCGGGCTCTGCAGTACTTTCGTCCGCCGGCTGCTCGCTTCCATCGAGACGGCACAGGAAACGGTCACGTGTGTCACTCCGGATCGTTCCGGATACCTTGCCCAACACTCCCCCGTCTACCTTGTCGACGGCGCCCGCAAGACCGACGCGTCCGGAGCCCGGGGAGCAGCGATGCCGACGACTGTCACCACCGACCGCCCTACCGCCACCGTGCTCAGGCACCAGGAGCGGCAGGTCCTCTCCGCAGTCGGCTGCGGCCTGCGGGACGACGAGATCGCTGCCGCCCTTGCCATCGCCGAGGACGCCGTGGCCGAGCACCTCGCGCGGATCCTGGTGAAGCTCGGTCTGCGCGACCGGGCCGCCGCCATCGTCCACGCCTTCGACTGCGGTCTGGTCGTCCCCGGACGTGGCCCCCGCACACGGGCGGTGAGACCGGTTGCGCGGACCATTGCCATGCGAGCGGCGGGACCGAAGGTGCACATCTCCCTGCTCGGACCGCTGCAGGCATGGCGGGACGGGCGGCCCCTGCACCTTGGGCATCTGCGCCAGCAAGCCGTCCTGGCGGCCCTTGCGCTGGGCGCGGGGCGTTCCCTCAGTCAGCAGGAACTGCTCGATGACGTATGGGGGATGGAACCGCCGGTCGCGAACGTGGTACCGGTGTACATCTACCGATTACGCAAGGCCCTGCGCATCGGGGGCGGTCCGGGCTCGATCATCGAGCGCGGACCGCGTGGCTACCAGTTGGTCTCCGGCGCGGTCGACGTGGACGTGGCACGCATGGAGGAACTGGCCACCGGCATCGGGAAGGCCGATCGAGCGGGCGAACCACTCGAGGCGGTCCGCCTCAGCGCCCAGGCACTGGAGCTGTTTCGCGACAGGCCCCTGGCCGGTTTGCCCGGGCCCCTCGCCGAACTGGAGCGACTGCGGCTCACCGAGCGCAGGATCGCCATCGTGCAGCGGAAGCTGAAGTGGCAGCTGTACCTGGGCCAGGATGCGGAGGCGATCGCCGAGCTGTTCGCCCTGTCGGCGGCACACCCCCTCAACGAGCCGTTGACCGCGATGCTCATGCAAGCGCTGCACCGAAACGGACGCCAGGCCGACGCCCTGACGGTGTTCGGGCGCGCCCGCCGCCTCCTCGCTGAGGACCTCGGGGTTTCTCCGAGCCGGATACTGCGGCGGGCGCACCAGATGATTCTGAGCGGTGACGAGGCCGATCCGGGCCCCTTGGCCGGGTCCACCACCGGCCCTTGATCACCAGGCGGCGGGGTACCAGGCGCCGTTGTACCACTGCTCGTTGGAGCTGTCGTTGTGGTGATCCATGTTGAAGTCGTTGGGGTAGTTCCTGATGTGGTTGTCCGGGTACGTCCAGATGCCGGCGGACTCGTCGCAGACGTAGTCCCAGTGGCAGATCGTCTTGACCGGTACGTTGCCGAAGAACCTGTCGGCGCCGGCGAGCGGAGCGCCGATGATTCCGCCGAACGGCACGGATCCTCCGTTGGCACCGGGGTCGCCCTGGCGCTTGGGGTCCGCGATGAGAACGGCATTAACGTTGTCGAAGGTTTGCCAGTTCTCGGTGACCCAGGTGTGCACCACCGCGGCCCCCAGGGAGTACCCGCCCATCTTGACGTGCTGGCCCGGGCACGCGAAACGTTGGTCGCGCACCAGCCGGTTCAACTCGTTGACGCCTGCCCGGGCGCTCGCGCCGTTGGGAATCTGGGTGGGGTACCCGACGTGCTGCTGGATGTTGCCGGTGAAGCCGTCGTTGTTCCACGAGCTTCCCGTGCCGCCGACGACGATCGTGTAGGTGCCCTCGCACGGAGCCGCTGCCGCTTGCGCCGTGGACGCCTGTGTCACCGAGAGCCCTGCCGTCAGCAGAAGTCCGGCCGATGCGGCCGCCAGTTTCTTCGTGTGCATTCGATCCTCCTCAAGTGGTCTGTCTGCGCCTGACGACCTTGGCAGTGGCCGATGACATCTCGATGAAACGCCTGGGGCGGCCGATTACACGGGCATTTCATCGGCGCTTTCTACTGTGGGCCGCCCATCGACCGCAGTTCACGACGGAATGGCACATGATGACAAGAAGCGGCTTATACCGCGTATTGACGAGACTGGCTGTGGCAGCAGGTATCTGGGCGTTGGTCATTTCGATGACCGCCTCGGTCGCCGCCGCTGGACCCGGACCGGATCCGAGACCGAAGCCGGGCGACGACCGGTTCGGTGTCTCCCGGTATTTCAGTGGCCCGCAAGGTCTGGCCATTCCGACCGCGCCGTGCGATCCGGCCGGTCCGTCGGCCACCGACGGCGTCATGGCCGACCAGCTCAACCCGCAGCTCAACGCGAAGATGGCTGGCTATCTGAACGCGTACAAGGTGTCCTGCGCGCGCATGGTCACGCAGGCGGTGAAGGACCGGGGGCTCAACCCGAGGGCCGCGGCGATCGCCATCGCCACGATCATCGTGGAATCCAGCATGAACAACTACGCCCAGGCCGTCGACTACACGAGCATCGGGCTGTTCCAGCAGCAGGACTGGTGGGGCAGCCGGGAGCAGCGGCTCGATCCGGCCTACGCCACCAACGCATTTCTTGACGCGATGGAAGGGCTGTACGGGGGCGGCTCGTGGAACGACGCGCCGATCGGTGAGGTGTGCTGGCGTGTGCAGCAGCCGAGAGAGGACCTGCGCTACCTGTACGGGGTCGAGGCGGGCGACGCCACGCTGATCGCCAACGCGTTGTGGTCCGCTACGAGCGTCGGCCCCAAGCACCCGTACGCCTCTGGTCGGGTTGTGTCCGGGCGGTCCGCGGACGGACGTCTTGAGGCTTTCGCCGCCGGCGCCGACGGTGTGTATCACGCGTGGCAGACTTCGGCGAACGGCGCTTGGTCGTCTTGGCAGTTCGCGGGTGGTCCGCGCAACGCCCAGCTGGCGGTGGCGTCCAACGCGGACGGACGGCTTGAGGTGTTCGCGCTGTCGGATAGTACGTTCGACCATATGTGGCAGACCGGGCCCAGTGCCGGGTGGTCGGCCTGGGAGAACTTCGGCACCGGGGGGCACCGACTGGCGGCGGGCAACAACGCCGACGGCCGCATCGAAGTGTTCGCCTCCAACGCCGACGGAGTCTTCCACCGCTGGCAGACCGCGCCCAGCGGCGCCTGGGCCGGCTGGGAGGGCACCAACGGCGGCCCGGCCAACGCGCGTCTCGCCATGGAGAACACCCCTGACGGGCGACTGGAGGTCTTCGCGCTGTCCGACTCGACGTTCGAGCACCTGTACCAGTCCGGTGTCAACGGTGGGTGGTCGGCCTGGGAGAACTTCGGCACCGGTGGACGCGCGGTTGCCGCGAGCTACAACCAGGACGGCAGGCTCGAGGTGTTCGCCTCCAACGCCGACGGTGTGTTCCATCGCTGGCAGACCAGCCCGACCTCGTGGTCGGCGTGGACCGGCACCGGCGGGGACCCCAACGCCGAGATGGCCACGTCGCGGTCGGTCGACGGGCGGGTCGAGGTGTTCGCGATCAACGCCACGACCGCGAGCCATGCTTGGCAGACCGGTCCGAACGCGGCATTCTCGCAGTGGGAGAACTTCGGTGGCGGTGGCACGTCGATCGGTGCGAGCAACAACGCCGACGGTCGCATCGAGGTGTTCGGTACCAGCCAGGCCGGCGTCTATCACCGATGGCAGACCGGCTTCACCACCTGGTCGGAATGGGGCTGGCTGAACGATTCCGGCCCCGCGATCCTCTAGAAGACCGATGAAGATGTTGGGTTCTGGCCCTGCCGCGCGAGCGGCGGGGCCAGACTCGTTTTCGTGGCAATGGGCGAATGGGGCGGGGAGACCGTCGGACCGGATGTGTGGGAGACCTGCCGGGATCTGATCCCGGCAGGAAGCGTGTTCGCGTTCCTGGCCGAGCACCGTGGTGCGCTGTTCCCGGCGGCGATGTTCGCGGACCTGTATCCCTCGGCGAACGGCCGCCCCAGCATGCCGCCGCAGATCCTCGCGGCAGCGGTCACCCTTGCAGGCGCTGCAGGGACTTTCGGACTTCGAGGCGGTCCAGGAACTGCGGTGCGACCTGCGGTGGAAGGCCGCATTGGCGTCGGCCAGGGTGCAGATGTTGTCCTTGGCCGCCGCGTATCCATAGCCCGTTCCCAGCCCCTCCCAGTTCGAGGCGGTGATGTGCGGGATGCCGTACTCGGTGTAGCGGATCGTCGGCTTGTCCGGCCCCACTCCGGCGGCGGCCGCCCCGGTGGCCGTCGACCCGGTGGCCGCCAGCGTGCTCATCAGCGCCACCGCGGCCATGGCCGCCATCGGCAGCCTCGCTCTGGATCTCCTCCGTGCCATCGCGGTCCTTCCCTTGTCGCACGGGCCGTCGTCTGAACACGGCCACGCTAAGGAGGAGCGACGAAATCTCGGTGACCAGCGACCACGGGCCCCTAGCCGACGCGCTCGCGCCTGTCAGTCCGTAACCTTCCGGGGTCTTCCGGGCCCGCCCTGTTGCTAGCTTCCCTACCGTCCGTCCGCACGGCCCCGACCACCCATCCCACTCACCCCGAGACTGCCAAGGGGAGGAGGACTCGTGCTTCCAAGGCTTTCCAGACGCGCACTGACCTGGGTTCTCGCGGCGACAGCCGCCCTGCTGCTGCCGACGCTGCTGCTGCTGCCCGCGACTCCAGCGGCGGCCGCCCGGACCGCCGCCGCGGCCTGCCCAACCACCGGATTCGTCTCCCAGCACTTCCACAGCGGTCACAACGGCGTCGACATCGCCAACGTCGTCGGGACGCCGATCTACGCCGTGGGGGACGGCGAGGTGACCATCTCCGGGTACACCGGCGACTACGGCCAGTGGATCCGGGTCCTGCACCCCGACGGGAAAATTTCCGAGTACGGGCACATGGTCCGGCGGGACGTCTCCGTCGGCGACCGCGTCGTGGCCGGCCAGCAGATCGCCCTGATGGGCGCCGAGGGCAACTCCACCGGCCCACACCTCCATCTGCGGATCTGGGGCGACCCGTCCACCTCCTACGGCATCGATCCCGAGATCTACCTCGCGGAGCGCGGCGTGGTGCTGCCCTGCACCCCGGGCAGCGGACCGCAGCCCGAACCGCTCGTGTATCCGGCGGAGTCGGGGCGGGTCGTGTCGGCGCGAGGGGCCGACGGGCGCCTGGAGCTGTTCGCCGCCGCAGGCGATGGCATCCACCACGCCTGGCAGCAGGAGGTCAACGGCAACTGGTCGGAGTGGGAAACGCTCGGCGGGCCCGCCAACGCCGAACTCGCCCTGGCGCCGAACGCCGACGGCCGCCTGGAGTTGCTCGCCGTCAACGGCAACACCTTCCAGCACCGCTGGCAACTGAGCGCCTCCGGCAGTTGGTCAGGATGGGAGACCTTCGGCGAGGGAGGCCGGGACACCGCAGCCGGTGTCAACGCCGACGGCCGTATCGAGGTCTACGCGTCGGGCCCAGCAGGGCTCTTCCACCGGTATCAAGTCGCCCCGAACAGCGGCTGGTCGCCATGGGAGCCCGCCGGCGGCCCCGCCGGCAGCCGGGTGGAGATGGGCAAGGCGCCCGACGGCCGTCTGGAGGTCTTCGCGCTCAACGGCACGACCTTCCAGCACCGGTACCAGACCGCCCCCAACGGCGGCTGGTCCGCGTGGGACTCATTCGGCGAGGGCGGCCACGACCTGACGGTCGACCACAACGCCGACGGCCGCCTGGAGGTCTTCGCCTCCGGCCCGGTCGGAGTCTTCCACAAGTACCAGACCGGCCCCACGAGTTGGTCCGAGTGGGAGTCCACGGGCGGCCCCGCCGACTCGCAGCTCACCAGCGAACGCACCCCCGACGGCCGCGTCGAAGTCTTCGCCATGAACAACACCACAGCCGTGCACACCTGGCAGACCGCCATGAACGCCCCCTACAGCGACTGGGCGGCCTTCGGCACCGGCGGTACCGAGGTCACCGCCGCCACCAACGCCGACGGCCGCATCGAGGTCTTCGGTACCAGCCACGCCGGTACCTTCCACAAATGGCAGACCGGCTTCGCCACCTGGTCGGAGTGGCTCTGGCTCAACAACTCCGCCGGCCCGGCCGTCGACTGGTCCCGGTGAAGGAATTCATGCTTCCGCTCAGCAGACGGAGCCTGCTGCGCGGTGCGGCCGGTGTCGGCGCCCTGCCCTTCCTGGGCGCCGGCCCCGCGCTCGCCGCCGCGAGCCCCGAGGACGCCCCGCCCTCTCAGTGGGTCGGTGCGGGACCTTTCACATATGTCTACGACCCGTCCACCTCCGCAGGCCCCCGATACCTCAACGATCACACGCTGATCAAGGCCCGGGGCCGCTGGCACCTGTTCGGGATTGTCGGCAACAGCGCGCCGCGCGGTGAATCTCCCAACAGCGCGGCGGAGATCTCCTTCGCCCACGCCTCCGCGCCGGCCCCGCACGGACCGTGGACCGGCCACCCCGACGCGCTCAGAGTCGACCCGTCGTATTTCGGCGAGGAGCACCTGTGGGCACCTCACCTCGTCGAGGCATACGGCAGGTTCTGGATGTTCTACGCCGCAGGCGGCGCGAGCGGGGCGGCAATCAACCTCTCCACGTCGACCGACCTGTTCACCTGGACCCGCGAACCGTCCGGCCCACTGTTCCGGGGGCTCGCGGCGCGTGACCCGATGGTGCTGCGCATCGGCAGCGAGTGGGTCATGTACTACACCGAACTCTCCGGCCCGGGCGGCCATCATGTCGTGGCCCACCGGCGTTCCGCCGATCTGCTGCACTGGGACGAGCCCGGCGTCGCGTTCACCGACGCGAGCACGGACGCGACCGTCTCGGTCACCGAGTCGCCGTGCGTCGTCGAACGAGACGGCTGGTACTACCTGTTCATCGGGCCGCGCAACGGCTACGAGGGCACCGACGTCCTCGCGTCGACCGACCCGTTCCATTTCGAGCTCGCCGGATATGCGGGGCATGTGCCCGGTCACGCCGTGGAGGTGGTCCGCGACGGGGAGACCTGGTTTGCCGGCGCCGCGGGCTGGTTCCGCAACGGGCTGTACGTGGCGCCCCTGTCCTGGCAGGACACGCCACCGCCGTGGCAGAGCCCCGACAACCCGGTGGCCGGCCTCGACGTGGACGGCCGCCTGACGGTGTTCGCACTCGACGCCACCGACCACGCGATGCTGCGGCGCGTCCAGCTCGATCCGCACACCGACAGGTGGTCGGACTGGGAGCCCTTCGGAGGGCCGGCCGGTGCGGTTCCCACGCTCGGACGCACCACCGACGGCCGGCTGGAGGTGCTCTCGCTCGCCCCGGGCGGCGCCAACCTGCACCACCGGGCGCAGCGGCCGGACGGCGGCTGGCACGACTGGGAGGAATTCGGCGGCCCGGCGGGCGCCGCCCCCGCCGTCGCCCGTGACGCCCGCGGCCGGCTGGAGGTCTTCGCCCTGAGCCCCGGCGGCGTCTCCGTCGCCCGGCGACGGCAGCAGTCGGCCGGGTCCGCGGCCTGGGACCCGTGGGAGTCCGGATTCGGCGGGGCGGCGGGCGCGCCGCCGGTTGTCGCGTCGAATGCCGACGGCCGGCTGGAGGTGTTCGCCCTCTCCCCCGGTGGCGCGGGCGTCGGCCACCGGTGGCAGGAGACCCCCGGCGGCCCCTGGACCGCGTCATGGCACCGATTCGGCACCGCGGCAGGCGCCGCTCCCCGGGTGGCCCGGGACGGCAGCGGCCGGCTCTCCGTCGCCGCGATCGGACCCTCGGGCGTGGGAACCTTCGTCCGGCGGCAGGCCGTGCCGAGCGGCGGCTGGGACGCGTGGCTGCCGCTGTTCGGCTGGAGCGCCGCCGCCCCGGCGTTCGCCGTGAACGCCGACGGCCGGCTGGAGGCGTTCTCCCTGTCGCCCGGCGGAGCGCGACTCGGCCACCGCTGGCAGGTCGCTCCTGGCGGGGCCACGCATCCCGGCGGGGAGTTCGGCGAAAGCGGCATCCGGCTCGTCGCCACGCCCACCGCGGCCCTCGACGCCGCCGGGCGCCTGCATGTCTTCGCCATCACCGTCGCGAGCCGAATGCGGACCCGCGTCCAGGACCGGCCGGGCGGCGGGTGGCAGCCGTGGACGGCCTTCGGGGATCACACGTTCGCGCCCCTCGTATCGGGCAGCCCCGCTCTCTGAGCGGAGCGTGCGGATCTCGCATGTGAACCGGGCTTCGGTGCTCCGTTCGCACCGCCTCTCCCGGCCAGGCTCCCGCCCTCCCCTTACGGTCCCTCTCCCCCTGCGCACGGTCCGGAACGAGACATCCACAGCCCCCGGTGGCCAGTTCCGGCGACGTCGCCGAAGTAACGCCGGTGAACTCCCCCGAGAGATGAGTATCGTTCCGCTCGTCAGACAAGCGACGCAGGGAACGGGGGGCGCGGTGAGCGGCGTAGTCATCCATCTGCCGCAGGGAAGCGGTGGCGCCGTCGGCGGCGAACTGCACGGTGACGCGGTGACGTTACGGCTGGGGCCCGGCGAGGTCGCCCGCTTCGGACGGGGCTCCACGACGATCCCCGTCGAGCTGCGCCTCGACGACCCGGCAATCTCCCGGCTCGCCGGGGAGATTCGTGTGACCGACGACCACTGGCAGCTGACGAACCACAGCGCCACCCACAGCTACCTCGTGGAGAACCCGGAGGGAGCGGGGGAATACCTGAGGGTTCCCCCACGGCGGGTCGGGGCGCCGATCCCGTTCGAGTTCTCGCGCGTCGTGCTGCCCACGCGCGGTGACGTCACCACCTCCTTCCAGGTGTTCGCTCCCGACCACCTCTATCTGGACCCGGAAGCCATGGGCGCCCCCTGGGGCAGCAGCACGGTCACCGCGTACTCCCTGAACGAGGCGGCCACGTACTTCCTCGTCCTGCTCGCGCTGTGCGAACCGCGCCTGCGCGACCAGTCGCGCGTGGCGGTCCCCACCACGCCCCAGATCGTCGAGCGCCTCAGGGGACACCTCGCCTGTGGCGAACTGACCGCGCGGGCAGTCAGCTCGCACATCGACTACCTCGCCGAGGAGAAGCTGCGTCTCGGCGTCCCGGATGCCCACGAGCCCGGCAAGGGTGACCGCCGCAACGGCAAGCGGGAGGAGATCGTCGGACTGGCGCTGCGGTTCGGGCTCATACGCGAGGAGCACCTCACGTTGTTACCGCCCCTGGCAGGGGCCGGCGGGCGCAATCGGCAGACCGCACGATGAGACCGCCGCACGGCCTGGGGGCCACCACCGAATGCGACCGGACGGACCTGCTCCCACCCGGCTGTCGGGTCGGGGACTGGGTGGTCACCCAACTGATCGGCTACGGGGGCTGGTCCACGGTCTACGCGGCGCAACCGGCCGACAAACACCCGGATCCGACCGGCACGGCCGCCACACCACCGGGCCCCACCGACGTCGCACTCAAGATCATGCCAACGGCCGGGCTCGCACCACGCCAGGCTCGCAGGATCGTGGAGTCCGCCCACCGCGAAGTCGAACTCGGGCGCAGGGCCGGGCATCCCCGGCTGATCGGCCTCCTGAAGTCGTTCGTTCTCACCGCACCCGACCGCCCCTCCCTGGAGGGCGCGATCGTGCTGGTCATGGAACGGGCCGCCGGCAGTCTGCGGGAACTGCTCGACGCCGGGATACCCGAGGCCGATCGCGGCCGGCTGATCGCGGGCATCTGCGAGGGACTCGCCCACCTCCACCGCTCGGGCTGGGTCCACGCCGACCTCAAGCCGGAAAATGTCCTGCTGGGCACGGACCACTCCGTCAAACTCTCGGACTTCGGGCTCGCCACCGAACTGACGGGCACACACGGGTACGCGCCCCCCATGGGCACCCTGGACTACTTCCCGCCCGAGCGCTGGAGAGCGCCCCTCGGCGAACTCGGCGTACGCATCCGGCCGACCGCGGACATCTGGGCGCTGGGCATCGTCATCCACGAGGTGTTCGCATCCGGCGGCTCACCGTTCGCCGGGGCCACATCCGCGGCTCGCGGCGCCGCGGTCCAGGAGTACGGCCAGGGGCGTGCGCCGCTGCGCATGGACCACGCCGTGCCGCCGTTCTGGCGCGCGCTGGCCGCCGACTGCCTCGCCCCGACCCACGAGGCCCGCGCCCCCCACACCGCCGACAGCCTGCTCGCCCGCATCGCCGCTCACCAGGAGACACCCGTGGCGGGGGCGGGACGACCGGGCGGCTGGGTGCGCGCCGCCGTCCTGGCCACAGCGCTCTGCGGGATCGTCGGCGCGACCCTGTGCTCGGACGCGGTACGAGCGACCTCGGCCGCGCCGCCCGGCCGTGCGCACACCATGACGCCCGGCACGATCCGGGTGCACAACGCAGAGCAGAGCTGCCGGGAGCGGGTCGACCGGGCCCCGCGGTGCAGCCTGGGTCTGGCGATCGACCCCATGCGGCCCTACACCGCGCAGAACGTCGTACCCACCAGGGTGTGGCACGGCGACGTTCTCACCGCCGACTGCCAGGTACCCGATGGGGAACCCATCATCGACGAGACGGACCGGCGGTCCACCCACTGGTTCCGCATCCGCCTCCCGGCCGGAGCCAGGCCCCCCACGGCCTGGCTCCCCGCCGTACGCGCCACGGAACGCCCGGCGCTGCCAGAGTGTCTCTAGCGGTGGTTTGTTGACGGCGGGTCAGGGCCGTAGTAGGCCGGTAGCAGAGGAACGTCGCCTCGCCGCCTGGGGGCTGTGATGACCCGCCGTGTGCCGTGTCCGCCCGCTCCGGGCCCGCTGGAAGCCTACGCCGCACGCTTCGATGACCTGTTCTCCACGCTGGCACAGCGCCGCGGGTTCCGCGAGTACCTCGCGGGGCTGCTGCTGCCGCGGGACCGCAACAAGACGCTGACCTGCCTGGCCGGCACCGAACCCATCGTGGGTGCCCAGCATGCTGCGGTGCAGCGGCTGCAGTTCTTCCTGTCCGAGTCGACGTGGGACCACGAGCAGGTCAACGCCCGCAGGGTGGCACTGCTGTTGGCCGATCCCGCGACCGCGCCGCACCCTGGCGGGGTGCTGGTGATCGACGACTCGGGAGACCGCAAGGACGGAAAAGCGACCGCGCACATCGGCCGGCAGTGGCTGGGCCGGCTGGGCAAGACCGACAACGGCATCGTCACCGTGACCATCTGCTGGGCCGACGAGAACCTCTACTACCCGCTGCACGCCGTGCCCTACAGCCCCGCCCATCACTTCCCCCGGGGCAAGAGCGACCCCGATTTCCGCACCAAGCTGCAGATCGCCGCCGAACTGGCCCGCACAGCCAAGGCCGCCGGAGCGGCCTTCCGAGCCGTGGCCGCCGACTGCGCCTACGGCGACCAGGACGGATTCCGTAGACAACTCGCCGCGGCGGGACTGCCGTTCGTCATGGCCCTCAAGCCGAGCCACGGTACCTGGTCCTACGGCAAGGACGCCTACACCCCCGCCGACGCCGCCGGTGCCCTGACCTGGACGGACCCCGAGCACCCAGGCGACTGGACCGCCGTCGAGCGGACCTTCCGCGACGGACACACCGAGACCTGGTGGGCCGCCGACGCCCACCTCGGCTGGTGGGGGCCCGACGGAAACGTCCGCCTGGTCGTGGCCACAGCGGACCCGGACACACTGCCCGCGCAGGCCACCTGGTACCTGGCCACCGATCTGCCCCGCCCCGGCGGCCCCCGCGAGGCCGACAGCCCCGAACCCGCCGCCGACCTGCACGAAGTCGTACGGATCTACGGCATCCGGCACTGGACCGAGCAGAGCTACAAGCAGGTCAAGGACGAACTCGGGTGGGCCGACTTCCAGGTCCGTTCCGACATCGCGATCCGCCGCCACCAGACCCTGGTCACCTGCGCATTCTCGTTCTGCTGGGACACCTGGTTCGCCCGGCCCCCAGACCGTGAGCCCGTCATCGTCCCAGCGGTCCCACCGACTGCCACGCCGACAGCGGGGCCGGCTGAGAGGGGGCCCAAGCGGAACCCACCAGCCCCATCCGGCCAGCTGGCCCAAGGCGATCCGCGCCGTCCGGGCCTGGCTCGACCCCTGGACCACCCTCCAACGTTGCTGGCGAGCCTGGACGAACGCACCCCCGCCACCCGAACTCCAAGCCCTGATCGACGCCGTCGGCGCAGGCCACCCACTTGATCTCTACGCCCCGGTCTAACAAACCACCGCTAGCGGCGCTCGTTCGCCACACGCTCGCAAGGACAGAAGAACCCCGCACCTGGTACCAGGTGCGGGGTTCTTCGTCGTCGTAGGATGCGCAGCTCCGCTCCGGGAACAGATCGCGTGCGATCCTGCTCGCAGGCGCGTATTCCGCCCCGTCGAGCGCGAGTGCCCCGCCCCGCGCGAGATGCAGGGGCAGGGCGCTCGTTCACATCAGGTCAAGAACCGGCAAGTTGGCGCAGCACGTAGTGCAGGATGCCGCCGTTGCGGTAGTAGTCCGCCTCGCCGGGGGTGTCGATGCGCAGCTTCGCGTCGAACTCCACGCCGGTGTCCGTCGTCACCTTGAGGGTGTCGGGGATGCCGCCGTCGTTGAGGCCGGTGACGCCCGCGATGGAGAAGCTCTCCTCGCCGGTGAGGCCCAGCGCGAGCGCGGTGGCGCCTTCCGGGTACTGGAGCGGGAGGACGCCCATGCCGATGAGGTTCGAGCGGTGGATGCGCTCGTAGGACTCGGCGATGACGGCCTTGACGCCGAGCAGCGCGGTGCCCTTGGCGGCCCAGTCGCGGGAGGAGCCGGAGCCGTACTCCTTGCCGGCCAGGATGACCAGCGGGGTGCCGGCCGCCTGGTAGTTCTGCGCGGCGTCGTAGATGTACGAGACCGGGCCGCCCTCGACGGTGAAGTCGCGGGTGAAGCCGCCCTCGGTGCCGGGCGCGATCTGGTTGCGCAGCCGGATATTGGCGAAGGTGCCGCGGATCATGACCTCGTGGTTGCCGCGGCGGGAGCCGTACGAGTTGAAGTCGCGACGCTCGATGCCGTGCTCGGTGAGGTACGTGCCGGCCGGGGTGTCGGCCTTGATCGCGCCGGCCGGGGAGATGTGGTCGGTGGTGACCGAGTCGCCCAGCTTGGCGAGCACCCGGGCGTCGGCGACGTCGGAGACCGGGGTGGTCTCCATCGTCATGCCCTCGAAGTACGGGGGCTTGCGGACGTAGGTGGACTCGCTGTCCCACTCGAAGGTGTTGCCGGTCGGGATCTCCAGCGCCTGCCACTGCGCGTCGCCCGCGAAGACGTCGGCGTAGTCCTTGGTGAACATCTCCTGGCCGATGGCGGAGGCGACGACCGTCTCCACCTCCAGCTCGGTGGGCCAGATGTCCTTGAGGTAGACCGGGTTGCCCTCGGTGTCGATGCCGAGCGCCTCGGTGGTGATGTCCAGCTTCATGGTGCCGGCGATCGCGTACGCGACGACCAGCGGCGGGGACATCAGGTAGTTCATCTTGACGTCCGGGTTGATCCGGCCCTCGAAGTTCCGGTTGCCGGAGAGGACGGAGACCACGGCGAGGTCGTGCTCGTTGATCGCCTGCGAGACCTCCTCGTCCAGCGGGCCGGAGTTGCCGATGCAGGTGGTGCAGCCGTAGCCGACGAGGTTGAAGCCCAGCTTGTCGAGGTACGGGGTGAGCCCCGCGCGGTCGTAGTAGTCCATGACGACCTTGGACCCGGGGGCCAGGGTGGTCTTGACCCACGGCTTGCGGGTGAGGCCCTTCTCGACCGCCTTCTTGGCCAGCAGCGCCGCCGCGACCATGACGTACGGGTTCGAGGTGTTGGTGCACGAGGTGATCGCGGCGACGGCGACGGCGCCGTGGTCGATCTCGTACGTCTGGCCGCCGGGGGTGGTCACCGTGGTGGGCCGGGTCGGCACGCCGTTGGTGCAGGCCGGGGCGTCGGAGGCCGGGAAGGACTCCTTGCCGGCCTCCTCGTCGTCGGAGACGTAGTTGCGTACGTCCTCGGCGAACTTGGCCTTGGCGTTGGTCAGCACGATGCGGTCCTGCGGGCGCTTCGGGCCGGCGATGGACGGGACGATCGTGGAGAGGTCGAGCTCCAGCTTCTCGGAGAAGTCGGGCTCGGCTTCCGGGTCGAGCCAGAGGCCCTGCTCCTTGGCGTACGCCTCGACCAGCGCGAGCTGCTGCTCCGGGCGGCCGGTGAGCTTGAGGTAGTTGATCGTCTCGGCGTCGATCGGGAAAATCGCCGCGGTGGAGCCGAACTCCGGCGACATGTTGCCGATGGTGGCGCGGTTGGCGAGCGGCACGGCGCCGACGCCCTGGCCGTAGAACTCGACGAACTTGCCGACGACGCCGTGCTTGCGCAGCATCTCGGTGATCGTGAGCACCAGGTCGGTGGCGGTGGTGCCGGCCGGCAGCTCGCCGGTCAGCTTGAAGCCGACGACGCGCGGGATGAGCATGGAGACCGGCTGGCCGAGCATCGCGGCCTCGGCCTCGATGCCGCCGACGCCCCAGCCCAGCACGCCCAGGCCGTTGACCATGGTGGTGTGCGAGTCGGTGCCGACGAGGGTGTCGGGGTACGCCTGGCCGCCTCGGACCATGACGGTGCGGGCCAGGTGCTCGATGTTGACCTGGTGGACGATGCCGGTGCCCGGCGGGACGACCTTGAACTCGTCGAAGGCGGTCTGGCCCCAGCGCAGGAACTGGTAGCGCTCCTTGTTGCGGCCGTACTCCAGCTCGACGTTCTGCGCGAACGCGTCCTTGGTGCCGAACTTGTCGGCGATCACCGAGTGGTCGATGACCAGCTCGGCGGGGGCGAGCGGGTTGATCCGGTCCGGGTCGCCGCCCAGCTCCTTCACGGCCTCACGCATGGTGGCGAGGTCGACCACGCAGGGCACGCCCGTGAAGTCCTGCATGATCACGCGGGCCGGCGTGAACTGGATCTCCTTGCTGGGCTGGGCGTCCGCGTCCCAGTTCCCGATGGCCCGGATGTGGTCGGCGGTGATGTTCGCGCCGTCCTCGGTGCGGAGCAGGTTCTCCAGCAGAATCTTCAAGCTGTAGGGAAGGCGCGCGGCGCCCTCGACCTTGTCCAGCTTGAAGATCTCGTACGACTCGTCGCCCACGCGCAGTGTGCTGCGGGCGTCGAAGCTGTTCGCCGACACGACAGTCTCCTTCATGCATGAATTTCGCGCGTACCACCGCGATCCTGCCGTCACAGGTCCCTGACGATCCGCTAAGGTGTGGCTTAGTTAGGTAACCCTCACCTGGGGCGGCCGCGGTACGCCTTGGCAATTTATCTCGATGTCGAGATAACTCTAGTACATCACTGGGGCACGGTCATGAACCGGCCCGGCCGTACGCTGCCATCCGGTCGAGGCCGGGGTCGCGCATCCGGGTCCGGGCGGGCCTGTCGCCCGGACCGCGCATACGGCCCGCATCCGGCCCGTACAGATCTTCTGCCCGGCCCGCCGCGCCGTACGCCCGTCAGCGGACTCCGAGCCGCCACAGGGACGTCACTTCCGCGGCGCGCGCGACATGCAGCGGGTCACTCTCGTCGAAGACCCGACGGTGGGTCGGCTGGATGTCGGCGCGGCCCAGGACCGTCAGCCCCGCCGCGTCGATGGCGGCCAGCAGTTCCTCGCGAGTGCGCAGGCCGAGGTGCTCGGCGAGGTCGGAGAGCAACAGCCAGCCTTCGCCGCCCGGCTCCAGGTGCTCCGCGAGGCCGTCGAGGAAGCCGAGCAGCATGCGGCTGCCCGGGTCGTAGACCGCGTGATCGACGGGCGTGGCGGGCCGCGCCGGCACCCAGGGCGGGTTGCACACCACGAGCGGGGCGCGTCCCAGCGGGAAGAGGTCCGTGCGCAGCACGCTCACCCGGTCCGTCAGCCCCAGCCGGGCGAGGTTCTCGCCCGCGCAGTCCACCGCGCGCTGGTCCAGGTCGGTGGCGACGACGTGCTTGACGCCCCGGCCTGCCAGCACGGCGGCCAGGATGCCGGTACCGGTGCCGATGTCGAAGGCCGAGACCAGCGAGGGCAGCGCCGCCTCCGCCACCAGGTCCACGTATTCGCTGCGCACCGGCGAGAAGACGCCGTAGTGCGGATGGATGCGGTCGCCGAGCGACGCGATCTCCACGCCCTTCCTGCGCCACTCGTGCGCGCCGATCAGGCCCAGCAGCTCGCGCAGCGAGGCGATCGACGGCTCGTCCGCCGGTCCGTACGCCTCCGCGCAGGCCAGCCGGACGTCGGGCGCCCGGCGCAGCTCCACGGCGTGGTCGGGCCCGAGCGGCACCAGCAGCATTCCCAGGGTGCGGGCGCGCAGGTTCTGCGCCTGGCGGTGCCGGTGGAAGGCGACGGCCGACGGGGTCGGCTCGGTGGCCGGGGCGTCCGTGGCGGCGGCCGGTCCGGGCTTGGGGTTGGAGCGGCGCGGCTTGCGGTCGATGCGGCGGGCCATCGCCTGGAGCAGCTGGCGCGCGTTGTGGAAATCGCCGCGCCAGAGCATCGCGGTGCCCTCGCAGGCCATGCGGTACGCGGCGTCCGCCGTCGTCTCGTCGTCGGCGATCACCACGCGCTTGGGCGCCGGTGCGCCGCTCTCCGAACGCCAGCGGGCGGAGCGGTCCTCACCCGCCTCGGTCCAGCGAACGACCTGCGTATTCACGATGGGGACTCCCGAAGCCGGACGAATGCGGGCCGGAGCGTCCGCTCCTCGCATCTTCGCATCCTCGGCCGGGTTCGCCGAAAACGGGCGGTTTGAGGGGACGGGGGCTGGGCGGGCGCGGGCCTGGGCGTGGCGCGGGCCTGGGCGTGGCGCGGGCGCGGGCCGCCCCACCCCGCTACCAGCGCACGGCGAGGAAATGTGACGGATGGCGGCCGAGAATTCCCGGCGGTGCGCCGCGAGGCCCGAAGCGAGAGCCGCAGCAGAGGCCGCGACAAGGCCGAAGCCACGACCAAAAGCAACGTGCCCCCTCGGCACGTCGCTCGTCTCTCATCTCAAATATGAGATAACCTCGCCTCTATGACAGACGACTACCTCGCACGCATCGGCAAGCTCATCCGCGACGCCCGGCAGCACCGTGGCTGGACGCAGACCCAGCTCGCGGAAGCGCTGAATACCAGCCAGAGCGCGGTGAACCGCATCGAGCGAGGTAATCAGAACATCAGCCTTGAGATGATCGCTCGAATCGGTGAGGCCCTGGACAGTGAAATCGTCTCGCTCGGCTACGCGGGCCCGATGCACCTGCGCGTCGTCGGCGGCAGGCAGCTGTCCGGCAGCATCGCGGTGAAGACGAGCAAGAACGCGTGCGTGGCGCTGCTCTGCGCCTCGCTGCTCAACGCCGGGCGCACGACGCTGCGCCGGGTCGCCCGGATCGAGGAGGTCTACCGGATTCTGGAGGTGCTGAACAGCATCGGCGTCCGGACCCGCTGGATCAACGACGGCAACGACCTGGAAATCGTGCCGCCGGCCAAGCTCGACCTGGACGCGATCAACGACGAGGCCGCCCGGCGGACCCGCAGCGTCATCATGTTCCTCGGCCCGCTGCTGCACCGGATGGACCAGTTCAAGCTCCCGTACGCGGGCGGCTGCGACCTCGGCACCCGGACCGTGCAGCCGCACATGAGCGCGCTGCGGCACTTCGGCCTCGACGTCACGGCGACGGACGGCACGTACCACGCCGAGGTGGACCGTACGGTCTCCCCCGACCGCCCGATCGTGCTGACCGAGCGCGGCGACACCGTCACCGAGAACGCGCTGCTGGCGGCGGCCCGGCACGAGGGCGTCTCGGTGATCCGCAACGCCAGCTCCAACTACATGGTCCAGGATCTCTGCTTCTACCTGGAGGAGCTGGGGGTCAGGGTCGAGGGCGTCGGGACGACCACCCTCACCGTGCACGGCGTCGCGCGCATCGACCGGGACGTGGACTACGCCCCGTCCGAGGACCCGGTCGAGGCGATGAGCCTGCTCGCCGCCGCCGTGATCACCTCCTCCGAGCTGACGATCCGCCGGGTGCCGATCGAGTTCATGGAGATCGAACTCGCGGTGCTGGAGGAGATGGGCCTCGACCACGAGCGCACCGCCGAATACCCGGCGGACAACGGCCGCACCCGGCTGATCGACCTGACCGTGCGCCCCTCGAAGCTGAGCGCGCCGCTCGACAAGATCCACCCGATGCCGTTCCCCGGCCTCAACATCGACAACGTCCCCTTCTTCGCCGCCATCGCGGCGAGCGCGCAGGGCTCGACCCTGATCCACGACTGGGTCTACGACAACCGCGCCATCTACCTCACCGACCTCAACCGCCTCGGCGCGGGCGTCAAGCTGCTCGACCCGCACCGGGTCCTGGTCGAGGGCCCGACCCGCTGGCGCTCGGCGGAGATGATGTGCCCGCCCGCGCTGCGGCCCGCGGTGGTGGTGCTGCTGGCGATGATGGCGGCCGAGGGCACGTCGGTGCTGCGCAACGTGTATGTGATCAACCGGGGTTACGAGGATCTGGCGGAGCGGCTCAACTCGATCGGCGCGCAGATCGAGATCTTTCGCGACATTTAAGCCGAGCGCGACCTGATGGCCTCTCTGATCAGGCAAAATGACCGTTCAGA
Organism: Streptomyces sp. H27-D2; assembly: GCF_035828615.1. Lineage (NCBI taxonomy): Bacteria > Bacillati > Actinomycetota > Actinomycetes > Kitasatosporales > Streptomycetaceae > Streptomyces > Streptomyces sp. H27-D2. The sequence goes on from NZ_JAYMZR010000017.1 coordinate 22,734, forward strand.
GAGGCCCTTGTAGTGTGGAGCGGGACGTGCGCCAAGCCTCCGACAGGGCACCGCGGATTGCTGTCCACCCACCGGTGGCCAGGGCCGCCGGCCTACGCGGCTCTACCCACCTGTTCGGCCCGGGGCCCGCGTCGGGCAAGTCCAGGGGGCCACTCGATCCAATTCCGGGCAGGATCAAAGCCTGCCCGAGTTGCCAGAAAGCGTACGGCCCCCTGAACATGCCCGACCCCAACCCGAACAGGACACCGGCCAAAGCCGCTCCGGCCGGCCGCGTGGGCAAGCGCGGGAGCGGACGAGACACCACGGCCATGTGTTTTGCCCCGGGACACTGGCTTCCGGGACTATGGCCGCATGGCCTCCTTGAAGCAGTTTGACCCCGCGTCCGGGACCCGCGATTTCCTCGCCGCCGAGTGCGAGCGGCGCGAGCATGCTTTCGCGACCATCCGCGCCGTATTCGCCCGCTACGGGTTCCAGCCTCTCCAGACTCCGGCCTTCGAGCGGCTGGACGTGCTCACCGGCAAGTACGGTGACGAGGGCGACAAGCTGATCTTCAAGATTCTCCGGCGCGGTGAGCACGAAGCCACCGGAGAGGCTGATCTAGCCCTTCGCTACGACCTCACCGTCCCTCTGGCCCGCGCGGCAGCCGCGTACGGCAGTCAGCTCCCGTCGCCGTACAAGCGGTACGCCATCGCGCCCGTGTGGCGAGCGGACCGGCCCGGGAAGGGACGGTTCCGCGAGTTCGTCCAGTGCGACCTGGACATCGTCGGCTCCTCCTCGCCCCTGTCAGACGCCGAAGTCGTCCTTGCGCTGCACGACGCCCTCGAAGCGCTCGGCGTGCCGGAGTTCCGTTTCCTGGTGAACTCCCGCCACGCTCTGTTCGGTCTGCTGGAGGCGTACGGCGTTCCGGATGACCTCGGTTCCGGCGCGCTGATCACGCTCGACAAACTCGACAAGCTCTCCCCGGAGGCTGTCGTGAGTGAGCTGGTAGACAGCCGTGGCCTGTCTCCGGAGGTGGCTCAGGGCTTGGTCGATGACCTCACCGCGCCCGATTCTGTCGAGCGCGTCAGGGGAGAGCTGAAGTCCAGCGAAACCGGCCAGGCGGGCTTGGCCGAGGTGGACCGGCTGCTGGAACTCACCAAGGACTCGATCCCGTCCGAGCGCATCGCATTCACGCCAAACCTCGTGCGCGGGCTCGACTACTACACCGGCATCATCTTCGAGGTCATCGCCCCTGGCATGCCCGGTTCGATCGCGTCCGGCGGTCGGTACGACAGCCTGATTTCCCGTCTTGGAGGCAAGGACTCTCCCGCATGTGGCGGCTCGCTCGGCATCGAGCGCATCTTGCCTCTGCTCAGCCAGGGTGAAGAGGCCAAGTACTCGCAGATTGATGTTGCCGTCACCGTCATGGGCGAGGAACAGGCAGCCGACAGCTTCCGGTTGGCAGCCGAGATCCGACGTGCCGGAGTACGCACAGGCGTGTATCTCGGGTCAAGCGGCAAGTTCGCCAAACAGATGAAGTGGGCCAACGAGCAGGGGGCCCGTTTCTGTGTGATTTACGGCGCGGCAGAGCGCAGTGACGGTACAGTCACGCTGCGGGACATGGAGACTGGCGAACAGGTCCAGGTCCCGTTCAATGAGGCCGCCGAGGAACTGTCGCGGCGGTGCGCACCATCCAGTTGACGTGTAGCGGACCCATGCCGCTGCCGACCCGTTCCAGGAGGAGCGGATGGGAACGCAAGGCGATCGTATTTTCCAGATCACGGCTGAGCGCGGGTTTCCGGACCCGTGGCTCAGCTTCGGGGACTCGCTCTGTGATGAGGCAGCCCTCAGCACAGAGCTGACCCGAGCCATCAGCAACGCGCGCAAGGAGCCCTCGGACCAGACCCGCACCGAGGTCGCGCGGGTCTTCGAGGCGAAGAAGGCAAACCTCCGGCGCTGTGCCGGAATCCTGGACCAGGTCCTCGGCGACTACGACGAGTCGGGCATGTGGAACGTCCTGGACGAGCGGGCCGGCAGGCTCGACGTACCGGACGTGCTGAAGACCTGGGGCCGCACGCAGGCACTCCACCCGTTCCCCGTCGTGCTCAGGAGCCTTGAGTTCAACTGGGGCTACATGAAGGAGCACGGTGTCCGGGCGTTCTACGAGATGACGCGGGGCTACGTGTCGCGTCTCCAGGAGAACACCGAGCGCTGGCACGTCGCCTGGCAGGGCGAGGTAGAGACGGGCGTCGTGGACCGCATCACGTCCATCGAAGCCGATCTCGCCAGCATCGAGGCCCCGATGCACTGTGACGTCTGCAAGAAGACGATCACCGCGCTGCTGTACCTCGACGAGTAGTCCGCAGTAGCGCAGTGGGCATGTGAAGGAGGCCCCCGCACCGGCTGACCCTGGACAGGTCAAGCAGCCGAGCGGGGGCCTTGGCGCACCCGCTCTGGTCGCACGGCGGGGGAGCCGGATGAGCCCCCACCCCGCCGGACAGCGGGGTCTTCCAAGGGGGCTCCCGCGACCAGACGAGCGGCATCTGGTTCTGGCGCTGCCGCACGAGCGGCATCTGGTTCTGGCGCTATTACGAGGCGGCCTGCAAGACGACCCCGTCGGGCGGGACGAACGCCTGGACACAGAACATCCGGCTGCCGGGTTCGCGCTGATCGGCCGGAAGCCCGGCGCTCATTAGACGTCCTGCCCCGCACCGTTCAGCAGGCACTCGGCCCACACGGTCTTCCCCGGCCCCACCCTGTCCCGCACACCCCACCGTTCGGCGAGCGCCTGCACGAGATGCAGGCCGCGCCCGTGCTCGTCGTCGGGGGCGAGAGCGGCGCGTTCGGGCAGCGCGGGGTGGGTGTCGGAGACCTCGACGCTGACGAGGTCTCCGGTGTGCACGAGGTGCAACTCGAAGTCGCGGCCGGTGACATGGCCGTGCAGCACGGAGTTGGCGGCGAGTTCCGCGACCACGAGCGAGACGGCGTCGTGGGCTTCGCAGTGGTACGGGACGCCCCAGTCGGCGAGCTGATGCGCGGCCAGCAGCCGGGCGAGCCGCGCTCCGCGCAGGGTCGCGGAGAAGCGCTGGGTGAACGTGCTTACCGTGACGGGGGCCTGGGTGTGGGGAGCTTTCATGGAGGCCAGCGTTCCGGCCGCGAGCCCTGGTCGGCAGGACCGACGCTGGTACAGATCGCGCTGTACTGGTTCACGCACTGGACTGGGTGAGTAACCGTCCGTGACCATGGGGTGTCGGGCAGGTGCGTGTGTACGGGCGCGGAGGGGCGAGGCTGACTGCGATGAGTGTGGACCACGGCGGCGGGACCAACAACGAACCGGAACTCTCGGACAGTCTCAAGACCTTCGGTGCGGTCCTGAAGGCTCTGCGGGACGAAGGGGGCCTGACGCAGGAGGAGTTTGCGGGACGGGTGGGGTATTCGGCGCACTACATCGCCAAGATCGAGCAGGGGAAGCGCTTCCCGCCGACGAAGCTGCTGGATCGGGCGGAGGAAGCTCTGGGGTCGGCTGCGGGGCGGGTGCTTGCGGCTACGGCGCGGAGTTTGACGCGGAAGGCGGGGTTGGCGTCATGGTTTCGACAGTGGGCGGGCATCGAAGAGGAAGCGCTATCGCTGTATTCGTACGAGTGCCGGGCGATTCCCGGGCTCTTGCAGCCCGAGCCGTACATCCGGGCGGTCTTCAATCGCAGGTTGCCACCCCTCACGGAAGAGCAGGTCGAACGTCAGGTAGCTGCCCGCCTTGAGCGCCAGGAGCTGCTGGCGGCACGCCCGCACACGGCCTTCAGCTTCATCATCGAGCAAGCATTGCTCGAACGCCGCATGGGCGGTGTGGAGGTCACTCGCAGCCTCCTGAACCATCTTCTCGAACAGGGCGAGCACAGGAACATCGAGCTCCAGGTCATGCCCCTGCGCCAGGAGGACCACGCCGGTATCGATGGGCTCATGTACCTCGCGGAGACAGTCCAGCATGAGTGGGTGGGCTACTCGGAAGGCCAGCAGTCGAGCATTCTCATCACCAGTCCGAAAGACGTGAGCGCAATGCTCCAACGCTATGGCAGGCTGCGGTCGCAGGCCCTCGGCCACGCAGCCACAGTAAGCCTGCTGGAGCAGATGCGAGGAGCACTATGAGCACCACCGAACTGGCCTGGTTCAAGAGCAGCTACAGCGGCAGCTCCGGAGACAACTGCGTCGAGGTCGCCGTGCGCCCCGAGACCGTCCTCGTACGGGACTCCAAGGACACAGGGCTGCCCCATCTGGCCGTATCCCGTGACACATGGACGGCCTTCACAGCTCTGGTGGCAGACACACACCTCTGACAGCGAGGAACACTATGGGCACCACTGAACTGGCCTGGTCCAAGAGCAGCTACAGCGGAGGCGGGGGCGACAACTGCGTCGAGGTCGCCGTGCGCCCCGAGACCGTCCTCGTACGGGACTCCAAGGACACACAGCTGCATCCTCTGGCCGTGTCCCGTGACGCATGGTCGGCGTTCGCGGCTCTGGCGGCGGACACACAGCTCTGACAGCGAACGACAGGGTGGGGCAACGCACAGACTGCCCCACCCTCCTCTCCTCCGGGGCTACTCCTGTGTCGGGACGGAACGGCGGCAAGCGCCGAGCGCTGGTCTTGGAGTCGCCAACCGCGCAGATTCCGGTCATCGGGGTGCCGTCAACGACCAGGTGACAAGTAGCCCGCCAGTGGCCTTCGGCCCGAGGGGTCGTGCCACGTCTAGGCTTGCCGGTGGGCCGGCACGAGGCCGGGACGCGAGGGAGCTGAGAGACGTGGCGGCACACGAGCAGGAGCTGGCGGACACGCAGCGCCAGCACTGGCAGGACACCTACACCGCCCACCCTGGCATGTACGGCGAGCTGCCCTCCACTCCGGCCGTCTACGCGGCCCAGGCATTCCACGCTGCCGGTGCCAAGGACGTGCTGGAACTCGGCGCCGGGCATGGCCGCGACGCCCTGTACTTCGCCCGCGAGGGCTTCACCGTCCAGGCCACCGACTTCAGCCCGACCGGCCTGTCGCAGCTGCGGGATGCGGCCCGCGACCAGGGCGTCGCCGGACGCGTGACCACCGCCGTACACGATGTGCGCGAGCCGCTGCCGCTGACGGAGGCGTCCGTGGACGCCGTGTTCGCGCACATGCTGCTGTGCATGGCCCTGTCCACCAAGGAGATCCACGCCCTGGTCGGCGAGATCCGCCGCGTGCTGCGACCGGGTGGCACCTTCGTCTACACCGTGCGGCACACCAGTGACGCCCACTACGGTACCGGCAGCGCCCACGGCGACGACATCTACGAGCATGGCGGCTTCGCCGTCCACTTCTTCCCCCGCGACCTGGTCGACGCCCTCGCCGACAGCTGGACACTCAACGAGGTCCACCCCTTCGAAGAAGGCGACCTGCCCCGCCGCCTGTGGCGCGTCACCCAGACCCTGCCGCGGTGATGCCGACCTCCGCCGTCGCCTCCACGGCGGCCGGGTTCACGGCGTCGGCGGTGCGGACCCGGCGGAGCGGACTTCGACGGCCTCGCCCGCGAGGTGGGTGAGGAAGGCGGTGACCGCCCCGCGGGCGCCACCGTGGTGGTGGCTTCGGTGCTGATGAGGCGGACGGGGCGGGCTCGGGCAGCAGCTCGTCGTCGGGCCAGGCGAGAATCGCGGCGAGGCAGTCGGTCATCCGCGGCAGCAGCCGGTAGTACACCCACGTCCCGCGACGCTCGGAGTCGATGAGTCCGGCCCGCTTCAGCAGCTTGAGGTGGTGGGAGATCGTCGGCTGGGACAGGTCGAAGGCCGGGGTGAGGTCGCAGACGCAGACCTCCCCGCCTGCGGGGAAGCGATCATCGACAGCAGCCGCAGCCGCACCGGGTCGCCGAGGGCCTTGAAGACCTTCGCCAGGTCGGCGGCCTGGTCCCGTCCAGCGGGGCGGTCAGCAGTGCGGGGCAGCATCCATCGGCACCGTCTTGGCCGAGCACCACAAGCTCTTGTTTCGACATGCTTCTATGTTGACGTTTTTCGATCCAAGGGGCAAGATTGAATCGATGAATATCAATACAACCTGATCGTGGAGGACCGCCATGTCTCGTGCCCAGCTCGCCCTCAACGTCGCCGACCTCGAAGCGTCGGTGGCCTTCTACTCCAAGCTCTTCGGCGTCGAGCCCGCCAAGCGCCGCCCCGGCTACGCCAACTTCGCCATCACCACCCCGCCGCTCAAGCTCGTCCTGATCGAGGGCAAGCCCGGCCAGGAGACCCGCCTGGACCACCTCGGGGTCGAGGTCGAGACCGTCGAGGAGGTCACCGCCGCCACCACCCGCCTCAAGGACGCGGGGCTCGCCACGTTCGAGGAGAACGACACCTCCTGCTGCTACGCCCTCCAGGACAAGGTGTGGGTCCACGGCCCCGGCAAGGAGCCCTGGGAGGTCTACGTCGTCAAGGCGGATGCCGACCAGTTGGGCAAGAGCCCCGCCCTCGGCGGGGACGCTTGCTGCACCACTTCGCCCGGCTCCGCCGAGCCTGCGACGGCTGCGGGCTGTGCCTGCGGCAGCTGAGCCGCCCCGATACCGCTACGCATCGTCGTACGCCTCGGCCTGCTCATCAGTCGGAAATTCCACCGGCACGCGGCGGACGCCACTCCGGCGTCCGACCGCTCCCCCGCCCTGTCAGCGACCCCTACGCCAGCACCGCGAACCCGTCCAGCTCCACCATCGCCTGTTCGTCCCAGAGCCGCACCGCTCCGATGACCGCCATGGCTGGATAGTCCCGGCCCGCCAACTCGCGCCAGATGCGGCCGATTTCGGCGGCGTGGGTGCGGTAGGCGGCGACGTCGGTCGCGTAGACGGTGACGCGCGCCAGGTCCGCCGGAGTGCCCCCGGCGGCGCGCAGCGCGGTCAGCAGGTTGGCGAGGGCGGTGCGGAACTGGGCGGGGAGTGTGTCGCCGGTGACCTTGCCGGCGGGGTCGAGGGAGGTCTGGCCGGCCAGGAAGACCAGGCGGCCGCCGGTGGCGGTGACGGCGTGTGAGAAGCCGGTGGGCGGGGAGAGTCCGGGCGGGTTGACGCGCTCCAGGGTCATCGGTAGAGCTCCTTGGCGATGATGGTCCGCTGGACCTCGGTGGCGCCTTCGTAGATGCGCGGCGCGCGGACCTCACGGTAGAGGTGTTCGAGCAGGTGGCCGCGTTGCAGGGCGCGCGCGCCGTGCAGTTGGACGGCGGCGTCGACGACGAACTGGGCCGTCTCGGTCGCGAGCAGCTTGGCCATCGCCGAGCGCTTGGCGATGCCGGGGGCCCCGCTGTCGTACGCCGCCGCCGCCGCGTAGACGAGGAGCCGCGCGGACTCGGTGCGCACGGCCATCTCCGCGAGCTGGTGGGAGACGGACTGGAGGTCCTTGAGCGGGCCGCCGAAGGCGGTGCGGCGGGCCGCGTGCGCCAGGGCCGCGTCGAGGGCCGCCTGCGCCATGCCGACGGCGAACGCGCCGACGCTCGGCCGGAACAGGTTCAGCGTGCCCATGGCGACCCGGAAGCCGCCGTCGGGCTCGCCCAGCACGTCGTCCCTGGTGACGGGCACGCCGTCGAAGGCGAGGCTGCCGATGGGGTGCGGGCTGAGCATGTCGAGGTGCTCGCCGCTCAGGCCGGGCCGGTCGGCGGGGACCAGGAAAGCGGTGACGCCACGGGCTCCGGCGTCCGCCGAGGTGCGGGCGAAGACGGTGTAGAGGTCGGCCTCGGGAGCGTTGGAGATCCAGCACTTCTCGCCGCTGAGCCGCCAGCCGCCGCCGTCCGGCTCGGCCGCCAGGGCCAGCGCGGCGGCGTCCGAGCCCGCGCCGGGCTCGCTCAGGGCGAAGGCCGCGACCGCCCGCCCGGCGCGCACCTCGGGAATCCAGCGCGCCCGCTGCTCGGGGCTTCCGGCCGCCGCTACGGGGTGTGCGCCGAGGCCCTGGAGGGCGAGGGCCGTCTCCGCCTCCGTGCAGACCTGGGCGAGCGATTCGCGCAGCAGGCAGAGGTCCAGGGCCCGTACGGGCCGCTCCTGCGGGAAGACGTGCGCCAGCAGGCCGCTCTCCCCCAGCGCGGCCACCAGCGGGCGGTTCACCCGGCCGGGTGAACCGCTGGGCGAACCCTTCTCGGCCAGCGGGACCAAGCGTTCCGCGGCCAGGGTGCGCAGCTCCTCGCACCACCTCAGCTGCTCCGGTTCCAGTGCGAATGCCGGCATCGGCCGTCCTCCCTTATCGCGAACCGTTGACTGTCGTCACCAACACGTTACGCTGACGGCGGACCCGCAGGACGTGCAAGACCCCCAATCCTTTTCGGCGCTAGGGGGCGCATCAGCCATGGAGCTCAAACCTTCGGCGCACGTGGACACCTTCCCTCGCGATCATCTGCCGCCCCCCGGACAATGGCCCGAACTCCGCTTCGAGCTGCCGGAACTGCGCTACCCCGACCGGCTCAACTGCGGTGCCGAGCTGCTGGACGGCACCATCGAACGGCTCGGCCCCGACCGCCCCGCGACGCGCAGCGGCTCCGGCGAGGTCTGGTCGTACGGCGAGCTGCGCGACCGGGTGGACCGGATCGCCCACGTCCTCACCTCGGACCTGGGCGTGCTGCCCGGCAACCGGGTGCTGCTGCGCGGCCCGACCACCCCGTACCTGGCCGCCTGCTGGCTCGCGGTGATGAAGGCGGGCGCGGTCGCGGTGACCGTGCTCGCCGCGCAGCGCCCGCACGAGCTGGCGACGATCTGCTCGATCGCCCAGGTGCGGCACGCGCTCTGCGACAGCCGCTCGCTGGCCGACCTCGTCAAGGCCGAGGTGCCCGAGCTGCGGATCGCCGCGTACGGCGGGGACACTCCCGACGACCTGCTGCGGCTGGCCGAGGCGCGCCCCGGCGGCTACGACGCGGTGCCGACCTCCAGCGACGACGTCGCGCTGATCGCCTTCACCTCGGGCACCACCGGGCGGCCCAAGGGCTGCATGCACTTCCACCGCGATGTGCTCGCCATCGCCGACACCTTCTCCGCCCAGGTGCTGCGGCCCCGGCCCGACGACGTGTTCGCGGGCAGCCCGCCGCTGGGCTTCACCTTCGGCCTCGGCGGGCTGGTGATCTTCCCACTGCGGGCGGGGGCCTGCGCGCTGCTCGCCGACTGGGGCGGGCCCGAGCAGCTGCTCGCCGATGTGCAGCGGCACCGGGTGTCCGTGCTGTTCACCGCGCCGACCGCGTACCGCGCGATGCTGCCCCGGCTGGAGACGTACGACACCACCTCACTGCGCCGCTGCGTGTCGGCCGGCGAGAACCTGCCCGCGGTGACCTGGCAGGCGTGGCGCGACCGGACCGGGCTGCGGATCATCAACGGCATCGGGGCGACCGAGCTGCTGCACATCTTCATATCGGCCGCCGACGAGGCGATCCGGCCGGGCACCACGGGGACGCCGGTGCCGGGGTTCGAGGCGCGGGTGATCGACGCCGACGGCGAACCGCTGCCCGACGGAGAGCCGGGGCTGCTGGCGGTGCGCGGGCCGACCGGGTGCCGTTACCTCGCCGACGAGCGGCAGAGCGTCTACGTACGCGAGGGCTGGAACCTGACCGGGGACACCTATGTCCGCGACCCGGACGGCTACTTCCGCTATGTCGCACGAGCCGACGACATGATCATTTCCGCCGGCTACAACATCGCCGGACCGGAGGTCGAGGACGCGCTGCTGCGCCACCCGGACGTACTGGAGGCGGCGGTCGTGGGGCGGCCGGACGAGGAGCGCGGTCAGATCGTCGTCGCGCACCTGGTCCTCCGCGAGGGTGCGCCCCGTGGGAGTGAAGCGGTGCGCGCGCTGCGGGAGTTCACCAAATCGGAGATCGCTCCCTTCAAGTGCCCGCGCGAAATCCGCTTCCGCGCCGCGCTCCCGCGTACCCCCACCGGCAAGCTCCAGCGCTTCCGGCTGCGCGATCAGGGTCGCCCCGAAGATCAGGGCCCCGGGCCCGATCTAGAGTGACCACGTGACAGACCAGATCGCGCAGCACACCCCGCGCTCCCTCATCGTCACCTTCTACGGCGCGTTCGGGCGGGAGGCCGCGTCAGCACGCCCCGGGGCAGCGAGCGGCGCGGACGGCAAGGGCGCGGACCGCGATGGCGGGCCGGCCGGGAACGGAGCGGTGGCCGCGCCCGAGGCGTACGGCCCGGTGCCCGTCGCCGCGCTGATCCGGCTGCTCGGCGCGGTCGGCGTGGACCCTCCGTCGGTGCGCTCGGCCGTCTCCCGGCTCAAGCGGCGCGAGCTGCTCGTCGCGGACCGTACGGCGGAGGGCGCGGCCGGGTACGGACTGTCGTCCGACGCGCGCCAGCTGCTCGACGACGGCGACCGGCGGATCTACGGCCGCTCGGCGGCCAAGCTGCGGGACGGCTGGGTGCTGGCCGTCTTCTCGGTGCCCGAACAGGAGCGGCACAAGCGGCACTTGCTCCGCTCCCGGCTGGCCCGGCTGGGCTTCGGCACGGCCGCGCCGGGGGTGTGGATCGCCCCCGCGCACCTCTACGAGGAGACCCGGCACACCCTGGAACGGCTCGAACTGGCCTGCTACGTCGACCTGTTCCGTGGCACGCACGCCGGATTCGAGCCGACGGCACAGGCGGCGGGACGCTGGTGGGACCTGGCTGCGATCGCCAAACTCCACCAGGCGTTCCTGGAGGTGCACGAGCCGGTGCTGGCCCGCTGGGAGCGGCGGCGGCTGGTGCCCGAGGAGGACGCCTACCGGGACTATCTGGCCGCCCTGGACTCCTGGCGGCGGCTCCCGTACGCGGACCCGGGCCTGCCCGCCGAACTGCTGCCCGCCGACTGGCCCGGCGGGCGCGCGGCGGAGGTCTTCGCGCGGCTGCACGTGCGGCTGCGGGACGCGGGCGCGGCGTATGTCGCGGCGGGGATGGGCTGAGCCGGGCGCGGGGCTCCCCGCCTCGGCGCCGCCCTCAACTGTCCAGTCTCAGCCTCGGTTTCGGCCCGTCCGTGCGGCCCGTCGGCGGTGTGCGGCTGCCCGCGCGGTACTGGAGCGGCCAGGGCGCGCCGGGGCCCTCGTAGCCCTGGTCGGCCGCCGCGTGCAGGGTCCAGTGCGGGTCGTAGAGGTGCGGGCGGGCGAGGGCGCAGAGGTCGGCGCGGCCCGCCAGCAGCAGCGAGTTGACGTCGTCCCAGGAGGAGATCGCGCCGACCGCGATGACCGGGACGCCGAGGGCGTTGCGGATGCGGTCCGCGTACGGCGTCTGGTAGGAGCGGCCGTACTCCGGGCGTTCGTCGGACACGACCTGGCCGGTGGAGACGTCGATGGCGTCCGCGCCGTGCGCGGTGAAGGCGCGGGCGATCTCGACTGCGTCCTCGGCGGTGGTGCCGCCGTCCGCCCAGTCGGTGGCGGAGATACGGACCGTCATGGGGCGTTCTTCGGGCCAGACTTCGCGTATCGCGTCGAAGACTTCGAGCGGGTAGCGGAGCCGGCCTTCGAGGTCGCCGCCGTAGCCGTCGCTCCGGTGATTGGTCAGCGGCGAAAGGAAGCTGGAGAGCAAGTAGCCGTGCGCGCAGTGGAGTTCGAGCAGGTCGAACCCGCAGCGCGCGGCGCGCACCGCCGCTTCGGTGAACTGCTCGCGGATTTCGGCCAGTCCGGCCCGGTCGAGCGCGCGCGGCAGCTGGTTGACGCCCGGCCGGTACGAGAGAGCGGAGGGCGCGGCGAGCGGCCAGTCGCCGTCGGGCAGCGGTTCGTCGATGCCGTCCCACATGAGTTTCGTGGAGCCCTTACGGCCGCTGTGCCCCAGCTGGATCCCGATCGCCGAGCCCGGCGACTGAGTGTGCGCGAAATCGGCGACGCGCCGCCAGACGGCCTCGTGCTCGGGTGTGTACAGGCCCGTACAGCCCGGCGTGATGCGGCCCTGAGGGCTGACGCACACCATCTCGGTCATCACCAGGCCGGCCCCGCCGAGCGCGCGTCCGCCGAGGTGCACCAGGTGGAAGTCGTCGGGGGTGCCGTCGATGGCCGAGTACATGTCCATCGGCGAGACGACGACGCGGTTGCGCAGCGTCAGGCCGCGCAGCCGGAACGGCGTGAACATCGGCGGGGTGCCGGCCGGCGCTCCGAAGTCGCGCTCCACCGCGTCGGTGAAGCCGGGGTCGCGCAGCCGCAGATTGTCGTGGGTGACCCGGCGGCTGCGGGTGAGCAGGTTGAAGGCGAACTGGCGCGGCGGCTGGTCGAGATAGCCGCCGATCTCCTCGAACCACTGGAGGCTGGCGCGGGCGGCGCGCTGGGTGGAGAGCACGACGGGGCGGCGTTCGCTCTCGTACGCGGCGAGGGCGTCGGGGATGCCGCCGTCGCCGGGCCGTTCCTGGAGACAGGCCACCAGCGCGAGCGCGTCCTCGACGGCGAGCTTGGTGCCGGAGCCGATGGAGAAGTGCGCGGTGTGCGCGGCGTCCCCGATGAGCACCGTATTGCCGTGCGACCAGCGCTCGTTGACGACCGTGCGGAAGGCGGTCCACTGCGAGTTGTTGCCGCGCAGCGGACGGCCGCCGAGCGCGTCGGCGAAGATCTTCGCGCACTGGTCGGCCGAGGTCCGCTCGTCCGCGTCGTCGAAGCCCGCGCGCCGCCAGACCTCTTCGCGCATCTCGACGATGACGGTGCTCGCGTCGTCCGTGTACGGGTAGCCGTGCAGCTGCATCACGCCGTGTTCGGTCTCGGCGATCTCGAAGCGGAAGGCGTCGAAGGCGAAGTCGGCGGCGAGCCAGATGTAGCGGCAGCGGTGCGTGGTGAGCTTCGGGCGGAAGACCTCGGCGTGCGCGGCGCGGGTCGCGCTGTGCACGCCGTCCGCGGCGATCACCAAGTCATGGGTACGGGCCAGCTCCGCGGCGGGCTGCGCCTCCTCGCGGAAGCGCAGCCGTACGCCGAGCGAGCGGCAGCGCTCATGCAGCACGGAGAGCAGCTTCCGCCGGCCGAGCGCGGCGAAGCCGTGTCCGCCGGAGGTCAGCGTCCGGCCGCGGTGCACGACATCGATGTCGTCCCAGCGGACGAAGGCGTCCTGGAGAGCGCGGTAGACCACCGGGTCGGCGTGCTCGATGCCGCCGAGCGTCTCGTCGGAGAGGACGACGCCGAAGCCGAAGGTGTCCTCGGGCGCGTTGCGCTCCCAGACGGTGACCTCCCGCGCCGGATCGAGCCGCTTGAGCAGCGCCGCGGCGTACAGCCCGCCGGGACCGCCGCCGATGACGGCGACGCGCAGCGGGGCGTCGGGGGCGGGCGCGGGGGCGGGCGCGGAAACGGAAGCGGAGGCGGAGGCGGAGGCGGAGGCGGAGGTTCCCTGCACGGCTATCGGCCCTGCCACTTCGGCGACCGCTTCTCGGTGAACGCCGCGTGGAACTCGGCGTAGTCCGCGCTGCCCATCAGCAGCGCCTGGCTGGCGGCGTCCATCTCGACGGCGGCGGACAGCGGCATGTCGAGTTCGGCGGTGAGCAGCGCCTTGGTCTGCGCGTAGGCGAGGGCCGGGCCGTCGGCGAGCCGGCGGGCCAGCGCCGCGGCGGCCTCGTCGGCCTGGCCCTCGTCGACCATTTCGCTGATCAGGCCGATGCGCTCGGCTTCCGGGGCGCGTACCGCGTCGCCGAGCATGAGCAGCCGGGTGGCGTGCCCGAGGCCGACGATGCGGGGCAGCAGATAGGCGGCGCCCATGTCGGCGCCGGCCAGTGCGACCCGGGTGAAGAGGAAGGCGAAGCGCGCCGAGGGGTCGGCGATCCGGAAGTCGGCGGCGAGGGCGAGCACTGAGCCGGCGCCCGCCGCGACCCCGTGCAGGGCTGCGATCACCGGGAAGGGGCACTCGCGCAGCGCCCGTACGACCTGTCCGGTCATCCGGGTGAAGTCGAGCAGCTCGCCGGAGCTCATCGCGAGGGTCGCGCCGATGATCTCGTCGACATCGCCGCCGGAGCAGAAGCCGCGGCCTTCGCCGCCGAGCACCAGGGCCCGTACGGAGCCGTCGCGGGACAGCTCGGCCAGCAGGTCGCGCAGGTCGGCGTAGCCGCCGAAGGTGAGCGCGTTGAGTTTCTCGGGGCGGGCCAGGGTGACCGTGGCCACGCCGTGGTCCACGGTCAGCCGCACATGCCGCCATGTCTCGGTGCGCGGTGCGGAGCTCGGGAACGGGCTCATGGAGCGCGGCCTCCTTCAGCCGAGTGGCTGTTGTCTGCCCAGTGAAGTTATCACCGAAGTATGACCGTCGTCATGAGTCCGCGATAGAGCACCCGGCTCACTGCCCGGCGAGCGAGGCGACCAGCACCGCCTTGATGGTGTGCATCCGGTTCTCCGCCTCGTCGAAGACGACGGAGTGCGCGGACTCGAAGACCTCGTCGGTGACCTCCAGCTCGGTGAGCCCGTGCCGCTCGTGGACCTCGCGGCCGATCTTGGTGCCGAGGTCGTGGAAGGCCGGCAGGCAGTGCATGAACTTCACGTCGGCGACGCCGGTCGCGCGCAGCACGTCCATGGTGACGGCGTACGGGCCCAGCAGCGCGATCCGCTCGTCCCAGACCTCCTTGGCCTCCCCCATCGAGACCCACACGTCGGTGGCGACGAAGTCCGCTCCGCGCACCCCTTCGGCGACGTCCTCGGTCAGGGTGATCCGCGCGCCGGTGGTCGCGGCCAGCTGGCGGGCGAGGCCGACGATCACGCTGTCCGGCCAGAGCACCTCGGGCGCGACGATGCGTACGTCCATGCCCAGCAGCGCGCCGGTGACCAGGTAGGAGTTGCCCATGTTGTAGCGGGCGTCGCCGAGGTAGGCGAGGGCGACGGAGTCCAGTGGCTTGTCCGTGTGCTCGGTGATGGTGAGCGCGTCCGCGAGCATCTGGGTGGGGTGCCACTCGTCGGTGAGCCCGTTGAAGACCGGCACGCCCGCGAACGCGGCCAGCTCCTCCACGACGCCCTGGCCGTGCCCGCGGTATTCGATGCCGTCGAACATCCGGCCCAGCACCCGCGCGGTGTCCTTGACCGACTCCTTGTGGCCGATCTGCGACCCCGAGGGGTCGAGGTACGTGGTCGAGGCGCCCTGGTCCGCGGCGGCGACCTCGAAGGCGCAGCGGGTCCTGGTCGAGGTCTTCTCGAAGATCAGCGCGATGTTCTTCCCCTTGAGCCGCTGGACCTCCGCGCCCGCTCGCTTGGCGGCCTTGAGCTCGGCGGCCAGGTCGATCAGGCGGTGGAATTCCTCGGGAGTGAAGTCCAGCTCCTTGAGGAAGTGGCGGCCCGTGAGGTCTATCGCCATGGGTGTGGGCTCCTCGGTCACGATTGCGGGGGACTCTGGAAGTCTATACGACGCTCCGCATTGCTATACAGGATTCCGGTCGACGCTGTACAGGATTCCGCTCGGCGCCATACAGGTCCCGTCGGCGCTATACAGGATCCCGCTCGACCGGACAGCTCATGCAGCGCGGCCCGCCGCGCCCCCGTCCCAGCTCGCTGCCGGGGATCGTGATGACCTCGATGCCGCGCTTGCGCAGATGGGTGTTGGTGGTCACATTGCGCTCGTAGGCCACCACGACCCCCGGCTCCACGGCGAGCACATTGCAGCCGTCGTCCCACTGCTCGCGCTCCGCCGAGTGCACGTCCTGGGTCGCGGTGAGCACCCGTACCGAGTCCAGGCCCAGCGCCGCCGCGATGGCGCGGTGCATATGCTCCGGCGGGTGGTCGGTGACCTTCAGCTCGCGGTCCTCGGAGCCCGGCTCGATGGTGTACGAGCGCAGCATGCCCAGGCCCGCGTACTGCGTGAAGGTGTCCCCGTCGACCATCGTCATGACCGTGTCGAGGTGCATGAAGGCCCGCCGCTTGGGCATGTCCAGCGCCACGATCGTCCGGGCCGAGCCGGTCGCGAAGAGGCCGCGCGCCAGCATCTCCACCGCCTGCGGGGTGGTCCGCTCGCTCATCCCGATCAGCACCGCGCCATGGCCGATGACGAGCACGTCGCCGCCCTCGATCGTCGAGGGGTAGGCGCTCTGCCCCTCCGACCAGACGTGGAAGGCGCCGGACTGGGTGAACAGCGGGTGGTGCTGGTAGATCGCCTCCATATGGACCGTCTCGCGCTGCCGGGCCGGCCAGCGCATCGCGTTGATCGACACCCCGTCGTAGACCCAGGCCGAGGTGTCGCGGGTGAAGAGGTGGTTGGGCAGCGGGGCGAGCAGGAAGTCGTCCAGGTCCATGACGTGGAAGCGGACCGAGGTCGGCTCGGGGTGCCGGTCCAGGAACTCCCGCTTGGTCATCCCGCCGACCAGCGCCTCGACCAGATCCGGCACGGGCAGCTCGTCGAACGCGGCCCGCAGGTGGTCGGTGGCGAGCGGCCCGTACTCCTTCTCGTCGAAGACCCGGTCCAGCACGAGCCGGCGGGCCTCCGGGACGCCCATGGCGTCGGCGAGCAGATCCCCGAAGAGATGCACCTCGACGCCCCGGTCCCGCAGCACGTCCGCGAACCCGTCGTGCTCCTGCCGGGCGCGGCGCACCCACAGCAGGTCGTCGAAGAGCAGCGCGTCCTTGTTGGTGGGCGTCAGCCGCTTCAGCTCCAGATCGGGACGGTGCAGGATGACGCGGCGCAGCCGCCCGGCCTCGGAATCCACATGGAACGCCATGGCCCCATCCTGGCCGAGCCGGGCGGCTCGCGCGGCTTTACCGGCGCATCACAGGTGAATCACCGGTGAATCACCGGTGATCGACCGTCGCGGGAGCGGCATCGTCAGGGCTTCATCTCGTACGCCCCGGCCAGCGCCTCGACCCGGGTCCAGACACGCGCCGAGCGCTCGGCGTCGGTGACCGGGCGGCGGACCGCGCCCAGTGCCCACTGCTGCTGGACCTCGGTCGCCGAGTCCTTGCCGTGCAGTTCGACGGCGTGCGCCGAGAAGTCACGGACCAGGATGGCGAACAGCTCGTCCAGCACCTCGGAGTCGAGGCCGGTGCGCTCCGCCTGCTCCAGGATCAGCTGGCCGTACACGACGAGGGCGAACAGCTGGCCGACGGCGAGCAGCAGGTCGAGGTCCTTGCTCTGCTCCTTGTCCGGAGCGGCGGTGGTGACGAAGGCGCACAGCGCGTCGGCCTGCTCGCGGAAGCGGGCGACGTTGGGTACGGCCGCCTGGGCGTCGTAGGCGGTGCGCCAGTCGTGGAAGCGGATCGCGCCGAGGCCGCGGGCCGGGCCCTGCTGGAAGAGGAACGCGTCGTCCGCCGCGTCCAGCCGGGTGGGGACCGGTGCGTACTCGGCCGGGTCGAGGAGGTAGTTGCCCATGAACTTCAGGATCAGGGCGAGGTTGACGTGCACCGTGCCCTCCAGCTTCGGCAGGCCGCGGATCTCGCTCGCGGCCTGGGCGAAGTAGGTGTCCTTCTCGAAGCCCTTGGCCGCGATGACGTCCCACATCAGGTCGACGACCTTCTCGCCCTCGGTGGTCACCTTCATCTTCGTCATCGGGTTGAAGAGGAGGTAGCGGCGGTCCTCGGGGCCTGCGGTGCGGAAGTAGTCGACGGCCCGGTCGCTGAACAGCTTCATGCCGACGAGCCGGGCGTACGCGTCGGTCAGCTCGCGGCGCACATGCGGGAACGCGGTGACCGGACGGCCGTAGAGGATGCGGCTGTGCGCGTGCGTGACGGCCTCGTACATCGCGTGCTCGCAGATGCCGACCGAGGCGGTGCACAGGTTGAACTTGCCGACGTTGACGGTGTTCAGCGCGGCGTCGAAGGCGGCGCGGCCGGTGTGCAGCACGTCCGCGGCGCGCACCGGGTAGTCCTCCAGCCGGAATTCGCTGACGTACTTCGAGGAGTCGACGACGTTCTTGACCAGCCGGTACGCCGGGTGACGGCTGTCGGCGGCGAAGAAGACGTAGGCGTCCGGGCCCTCCAGGTCGGAGCGGCGGCCGAAGACGGAGACGAGCGCCGCCTCGTTGCCGTTGCCGATGTAGTACTTGGAGCCGGTGGCGCGGAAGCCGCCGTCCGCCTCCGGGGTCAGCACCATGTCGGTCGAGTAGATGTCCGCGCCGTGCGTCTTCTCGGAGAGGCCGAACGCGAACACCTCGCCCTGGTCGAGCAGTTCGGCGGCGCGGGCGCGGGCCTCGGCGTTGTCGCTCTGCCAGACCGGGCCGAGGCCGAGGATGGTCACCTGCCAGGCGTACCAGTAGTCGAGGCCGTAGAAGCCGAAGATCTCGTTGAGGGCGGCGATGCGGGCGGTGTCCCAGCGCTTGTCGCCGGTGGCCGAGGGGGCGGAGCCGGTGGCCGCAGGGGCAGCGCCGGCGCCGGCCTCGGCCGCGGGGGTCAGGAAGGTCGCGAACAGTCCCTCCTTCGCCGAGAAGGCCAGGAAGTCCGCGAGCCAGGCGCGGGTGCGGTAGTCCTCGACGAGCTTCTTCTTGCCGCGCTCCTCGAACCAGTCGACGGTGGCGCGCAGCAGCCGCCGGGTCTCCGGGTCGAAGTGGGCGGGGTCGTACGTACGGGGGTTGAACAGCAGCTGGTCCGTCTTGTTGTCCGTCATGGTGCGGGCCTTCCTGGGAGAGGGAGGGGTGCGATGAGGGTGAGGGGCATGGCTCAGTGCTCGGTGCTGCCGGCGCTCTCGGACTTCTCGGCGCGATCCGCGCCCGCCGTACTCTCCGCGCCGATCCGGCGCACGGTCGCGAGCACGTCGTCGAGCCAGGCGAGGGTCATCCGCTCGTACTCGATGCCGCCGCGCAGCACGACGTGCTGGAGCTCCCGACCCGCGTCCGGAGCCGCGTCCGGAGCGGGAAAGTCGCGCCGTTCGCCCGCGAGATAGCGGGCGAGCCGGTCCGCGTGCGCCGCGCGATGGCGCTCGACCTCGGCGATCAGCCCGGCCGGGGCGTCGAACGCCGCGCCGCGGATCTTCACCGCGAGGTCGTGCCGGATGCTCTCCGGTTCCACCGGCTCGCGCAGCCACCCGGCCAGCGCCGTACGGCCCGGCCCGGCGACGGAGTAGACCTTCTTGTCCGGCCGTGCTTCCTGCGACACCTGGCACACGTCGATCCAGCCGTCGCCCTCCATCCGCTTGAGGACGCGGTAGATCTGCTGGTGGGTGGCGGTCCAGAAGTAGCCGATGGAACGGTCGAAGCGCCGGGCCAGCTCGTATCCGGACCCCGGCTGTTCCAGCAGGGAGACCAGGATCGCGTGCTCAAGTGCCATGCCCCGCATCCTGCTATGCAACTCGTTGCATAGACAATGGGGGCATGGCAGGTTGAGACGCGGCTCACGTCGTGCGGAGGGCTCGGGTCATGTCGCCCGGAGCGCCCGCCTCACAGTCTCGGGTCGACCGGCTCCGATTCCAGTGCCAGCACGGCGAAGACCGCTTCGTGCACCCGCCACAGCGGCTCCCCCGCAGCGAGCCGGTCCAGCGCCTCCAGCCCCAGCGCGTACTCCCGCAGCGCGAGCGAGCGCTTGTGGCCGAGCGAGCGGGAGCGCAGCCGCGCGAGGTTCTCCGGGCGGGTGTACTCCGGGCCGTAGATGATCCGGAGGTACTCGCGGCCCCGGCACTTGACGCCCGGCTGGACGAGCCTGGCCCCCTCCGCGCTGCGCACCAGCGCCTGGAGCGGCTTGACCACCATGCCCTCGCCGCCGCCGGCGGTCAGCTTCAGCCACCAGGCGGTGCCGGCCGCGACCGACTCCTCGTCCTCGGTGTCGACGATCAGCCGGCCGGTGCCCCGCAGCAGGCCCGTGTCGTCGTGCTCGACCAGCCGGTCGAGCCAGGCGAGCTGCTCGTCGTGCGGTACGGCGGCCAGGCTGCGGCCCTGGGCGGCGAGCAGCTGGAAGGGCGCGAAGCGCACCCCCTCCAGGCCCTCGGTCGGCCAGCAGTAGCGGCGGTACGCCTCGGTGAACGCGGCGGCGTCGGTGGCGCGCTCGCGCTGCTCGGCGAGCAGGACGGCCACGTCGGCGCCGCGCGCCGCAGCGGCTTCCAGCGCGGCCAGCGCGCCGGGGAACACCGCGCCGGACGCGGCGCCCACGGCCGCGTACTGCTTGCGCAGCAGGCCTGCGGCCTTGAGCGACCAGGGCAGCAGTTCGGCGTCGATCAGCAGCCAGTCGGTGGACAGCTCGTCCCAGAGGCCGGCCGCGGTGATGGCGTCCCGGATGCGCGCGAGCACCTGCTCGGTGACGTCGGGGGACGGCGCGGAGGCGTCGGAGTCGCTACCGCCGGAGTCGCTTGAGCCACTGGAGCCGCCGGAGCCACTGGAGCCCCCGAGGTCGCCGCCGAAGAAGGGACGGCCCGTGCGGGTGTACAGCGCGCCGCTCACCCCGTCCGTGACACCGAACCGCTCACGCGCGACCTCCGCGTCGCGGCAGACCAGCGCCACCGCCCGCGAGCCCATGTGCTTCTCCTGGCAGACGACGTGCCGTACGCCGTCGTCGCGGTAGGCGCTGAACGCCTGGGCGGGGTGTTCGAGGTAGCCGTCCAGCTGCGAGGTCGCGCAGGGGGCCATGGTCGGCGGGAGGTAGCCGAGCAGCCGCGGGTCCACCGCGAAACGGCTCATCACCTCCAGCGCGGCGGCGGCGTTCTCCTCCCGGACCGCCACCCTGCCGTGGTGCGCGGTCTCGATGACCCGGCGGCCGGTGACGTCGGCGAGGTCGAGCGGCCGGCCGTCGGCCCCGCCGGGGGCCTCGCTGGTCAGCGGCTTCGTCGGCTCGTACCAGACCCGCTCCGCCGGTACGGCGACCAGTTCGCGCTCGGGCCAGCGCAGCGCGCTCATCTTGCCGCCGAAGACACAGCCGGTGTCCAGGCAGATGGTGTTGTTGAGCCAGCTCGCGTTCGGGATCGGGGTGTGGCCGTAGACGACGGCGGCCCGCCCGCGGTAGTCCTCGGCCCACGGATAGCGGACCGGCAGGCCGTACTCGTCGGTCTCGCCGGTCGTGTCGCCGTAGAGCGCGAAGGTGCGGACCCGGCCCGAGGTGCGCCCGTGGTACTTCTCGGGCAGGCCCGCGTGACAGACCACGAGCTTGCCCTCGTCGAGGACGTAGTGGCTGACCAGCGACTGGATGAACTCCTGCGCCGCCGCCGCGAAGTCCGGCTCCTCCTCGGCCGTCCGCGCCAGCTGCTCGATGGTCTCGGCGAGCCCGTGGGTGGGCTGCACCGAGCGGCCCTTGAGGTGCCGGTTGAGCTTGTTCTCGTGGTTGCCGGGCACGCACAGCGCGGTGCCGGCCGCGACCATGCCCATCACCAGCCGCAGCACGCCGGGGCTGTCCGGACCCCGGTCGACCAGGTCGCCGACGAAGACCGCCGTACGGCCCTCGGGGTGCACGGCGTTGACCGGACGGCCCCGGCCGTCGCGCTCCAGGGCGTAGCCGAGCGCGCCGAGCAGCGTCTCCAGCTCGGAGCGGCAGCCGTGGATGTCGCCGACGATGTCGAACGGGCCGGTGAGGTGGCGCAGGTCGTTGAAGCGCCGCTCCAGGACGACTTCGGCGCCGTCGACCTCCTCGACGCCGCGCAGCTGGTGCACCTTGCGGAACCCCTCACGCTCCAGGTGCTTGAGGGAGCGCCGCAGTTCGCGCTGCTGGCGCGGGATGACGTGCTCGGGCAGCGCGGCGCGTTCGGGACGCCCCGCGTTGCGCTGGGCGCACACCCGCTCGGGGACGTCGAGGACGATCGCGACGGGCAGCACGTCGTACTCGCGGGCGAGCTTGACGAGCTGCTTGCGGCTCTCGGGCTGCACGCTCGTGGCGTCCACGACGGTGAGCAGCCCGGCGGCGAGCCGCTTGCCCGCGATATAGCTCAGCACCTCGAACGCGTCCTTGGTGGCGCTCTGGTCGTTCTCGTCGTCGCTGACCAGGCCGCGGCAGAAGTCGGAGGAGAGGACTTCGGTGGGCTTGAAGTGCCGCCGGGCGAAGGCGGACTTGCCGGATCCGGTGCTGCCGACCAGGACCACGAGGGACAGGTCGGGTACGGCCAGGACTCGTTCACTCGTCATGCTGCCGCCTCCTTCGCGGTGGTGTCGGACGGGGTGGTGTCGGACGGAGTGGGCGGGGTGGCCGTTGCGGTGGTGTCCGCTGCCGTGAACAGGGCCAGTTGGGTGGGCGGTCCGACTTCTGGGTCGTCGGGTCCAACCGGCCGGAACTCCACCGCGTAGCCGTGCCGCGCGGCGACCCGCTCCGCCCAGGAGCGGAATTCCGCACGGGTCCACTCGAACCGGTGGTCCGCATGGCGCACGTGCCCGGCGGGCAGCGTGTCCCAGCGCACGTTGTACTCGACGTTGGGCGTCGTCACGACGACCGTCGTGGGTCTGGCCGCGCCGAACACGGCGTACTCCAGGGCCGGCAGCCTCGGCAGGTCGAGGTGCTCGATCACCTCGCTGAGCACGGCGGCGTCGTATCCCTTGAGCCGCTTGTCGGTATAGGCGAGCGAACCCTGCAACAGCCGCACCCGCGCCGACTGCCGCTCGGACATCCGCTCCACCCCCAGCCGCCGCGCGGCTTCGTTCAGCGCGCGCATCGACACATCGACACCGACGATGCCGGTGAACTGCGCCTCCTTGAGCAGCGCACCCACCAACTGTCCCTGTCCGCAACCGAGATCGAGCACCCGGGCGGCCCCGGACGAGCGCAGCACGTCGAGGATCGCCTCGCGCCGCCGCACAGCCAGCGGCACCGGCTTCTCGGCGGTGTCCGCCTCCTCGTCCACGGCGTTGTCGAGCTCCTCGGCCTCGGCGTCGTCGGCTTCGGCGAGCCGGGCGAGTTCGAGCCGTTCCATGGCCTGCCGGGTCAGCGACCAGCGGCGGGCGAGGTAACGGCTGGTGATCAGCTGCTGCTCGGGGTGGCTGTGCAGCCACCCCTCCCCCGACCGCAACAGCTTGTCTACCTCGTCGGGCGCGACCCAGTAGTGCTTGCTGTCGTCCAGCACCGGCAGCAGTACGTACAGCTGCCGCAGCGCGTCGGCCAGTCGCAGTTCCCCCTCCAGCACGAGTCGTACGTAGCGCGATTCGCCCCACTCGGGGAACCGCTCGTCCAGCGGAACCGGTTCGGCCGTCACCGTCCATCCGAGCGGCTCGAAGAGCCGCCCGACGAGCGCGGCGCCGCCGCTCGCCGGCACCGCGGGCACCTCGATACGCAGCGGCAGCGCCCGCTCGGCCAGCTCCGGACGGGCCGTGCACTGTCCCTTGAGCGCGCTGGAGAACACCGCGCCCAGAGCGACCGCGAACAGCGACGAAGCCGCGTACGGACGGTCGTTGACGTACTGCGCTAGCGCCGAGTCGGGCGCGCCGCCACGCCCCCGGCCCTTGCCCCGGCGGACCAGCGCCACCGGGTCGACCTCCAACAACAGCGCCGCTGTGCAGCGCTCCGCGCTCGCCTCCGGGTAGAAGACATACGCGGTGCCGTGGGACGTCGAGAAGACCTGCGCCTTGTCGGGGTGTTTGTGCAGCAGGAATCCGAGATCGGTGGCGGGCCGCTCAGTGCTGCCGGAAGTCGTTATCGTCAGGAACACACGCCCGAGTATCGCCTGGTGCGACCTGGGCTCCTACTGGTTTTCGCCCTTCGGGTCGGCAGCCGGGTCGGTGCCCGTCGGCCCGTCGACCAGCGCGGCGAGCTCCCGGATCCGATCCGGCCCCACCCGGCAGCAACCGCCGACGATCCGCGCTCCGGCGTCCCGCCAGGCCCTGACCCGGGTCGGGTCGAACGTCGCCCGCCCGCGCCAGCCACGGGTCACCGCATCCCAGTCCTCCCCGCTGTTCGGGTAGACCACGACGGGCTTGCCGCTCACCCCGGCCGCGATCTCCACAGCCCGGTCGGCGTCACCCGGATCGCAGCAGTTCACTCCGACGGCGAGCACCTGATCGTTTCCCGCGGCGAGCGCGAAGGCGCTCTCCAGCGGCTGACCGGCCCGCGTGGTGTCCTTGTCGATGCTGTACGTCAGCCAGACCGGCAGCCCGCAGCGGTCAGCGGCTCGCAGCAGCGCCTCGGCCTCGTCGGCGTCCGGCACGGTCTCCAGCGCCAGCACATCCGGGCCGGCCTCGGCGAGCGTCTCGATGCGCGGCCGGTGGAACCGCTCCAACTCCCGCACGCTCAGGCCGTACCGGCCCCGGTATTCGCTGCCGTCCGCGAGCATCGCGCCGTACGGCCCCACCGAGGCGGCCACCCACACCGCGCGCGGCCCCGCGTCGGCCGCCGAGCGGGCCAGCTCGACGCTGCGCCGCAGCAGCCCGCTCGTCTCCCGGCGGCTGACCCCGCGCCGCGCGAAGCCCTCGTAGGTGGCCTGATAGCTCGCGGTGATGAGCACCCGTGCGCCCGCCCGGACGTACGCCGTGTGCGCCGCCTCGATCTGCCGCGCCCCGTCGGCGAGGAGCCCGGCCGACCACAGCGCGTCGGACAGGTCGCAGCCCTGCGCCTCCAGTTGGTTGGACATCCCTCCGTCGAGGACCAGCACGCTGTCGGCTCCGGCGATCGCGGCGGCGAGCGGTACGGCAGATCTCACGGGTGCTCTCCCCTTCCTGCATCTTCGTGCTTCTTCCCGCTTCTTCCCGCTGACGTCTGCTTCCTGCTCCCGTCCGGGTCAGGCCAGCCGGCTCTGCACCTGGGAGGAGATCAGCTCCAGGTGGTCGAGGTCTTCGAGGTCGAGGATCTGGAAGTAGATACGGGACGCGCCGATCGCCGCGTAGCGACCGATCTTGTCGACGACCTCGGCCGGCGAACCAGCCAGCCCGTTCGCCTTCAGCTCGTCCACATCCCGCCCGATGACCGCGGCCCGGCGGGCCACCTCGGCGTCGTCCTTGCCCACACAGGCCACCAAGGCGTTGGAGTACACCAGGTCCCCGGGCTTGCGGCCGAATTTCTCGGCCGCGGCCCCGACCCTGCCGAACTGCCGCTCGCTGTCCTCGACCGAGGCGAAGGGGATGTTGAACTCGTCGGCGTACTGCGCCGCGAGACGCGGGGTACGGGTCGCGCCGTGCCCGCCGATCAGCACCGGCACCTTGGCCTGCGCCGGCTTGGGCAGCGCGGGCGAGTCCTTGAGCTGGTAGTGCGTGCCGTCGAAGCTGAACAGCCGACCGACCTCGGTGGCCCACAGGCCGGTGATGATCGCCAGCTGCTCCTCCAGCCGGGCGAACTTCTCCTTCGGGTACGGGATGCCGTACGCCGTGTGCTCGGCCTCGAACCAGCCTGCCCCCAGGCCGAGTTCGACCCGGCCACCGGACATCTGGTCGACCTGCGCGACCTGGATGGCCAGCACGCCCGGCAACCGGAAGGTCCCGGCGGTCATCAGGGTGCCGAGCCGGATGCGCTTGGTCTCGCGGGCGAGCCCGGCCAGCGTGATCCAGGCGTCCGTCGGCCCCGGCAGGCCCTCGGCCGATCCCATCGGCACGTAGTGGTCGGACCTGAAAAAGGCGTTGAAGGAAAGATCCTCGGCGGCCTTGGCCACGGTGAGGAGGGTGTCGTAGGAGGCCCCCTGCTGGGGCTCGGTGAAGATACGCAGATCCATACCGCTCATCCTGCACCGTCGGCCCCTCGTCAACGGCGCGCCCCGCGCGCCGCCGGAGCCGCGCTGCTCCACCGACCCGCACTGCTCCGGCGAACAGCCGCCAAGCCCGAACAGCGAGCGCACGCGCCGATTTCACGCCGCCCCGCCCCGCTCCCGCATCGCGAGCTGCCGCAGCATCCCGGTCACCCGGTCCCTGGATTCGTCGGCGGCGTCGATCGCCTCGATGAAATGCCAGTACATCGCCTCCTCCTCGGCGGCGCAGGCGACGCCGACAAGCAGCATCCCCACCTCGCCGAGCAGCCCGCCGAGCCCCAGCAGCGCCGCCCGCAGGTCCGACACCGCGGAGAGCTGGGCGGCGCGCACGCCGCCGACGCGCGGCGCGGGGTGGTGCAGCGCGCCGCAGGCACGGGTGCCCGACTCGCTCAGGCCATACGCCTCGGTCCGCAATTCCGGGGGGCCGTTGACCGCCAAATGGCTGCCGACGGCCCCCGCCAGGGCCTGCGCCTGCCACGCCTCCGCGACGATGTCCTGCTCGCTCCGGGCCCGCGCCAGGGCGCTCCCCGTGGCTCTGATCAGTCGAACCGCGTCCATCCGCTGCCCCTTCCCGCCCTCGCTCCGTTCTCCACTACCCAGAGTGATGGTCTCGGGGCAGTTAGGCCAGAGGGATGCAGGAATTTGTGGACAACATCCTCTTTGTGAAGAACTCACTCACTCCAAAGAGTGACGATCAAGGGGTGGCGCTTCCCCCTTCTCCTGTGTCTCAGGCCCGGCACCACCGGCCCCGACCGCCCCGGCCGCCCCCGGCGCACCGATCCGCCGCGCCTTCGGCGGGAAGCGCAGCTCATTCCGGTCGATCTTCGCGGCCAGCGCGGCCAGCGGATCGATTCCCAGCACCTCGCAGAACTGGAAGAGATAGGCGAGGACATCCGCGACCTCGTCCGTCACCCGGTGCGCGTCATCGGGGTCGGCCATCACCCGCGCCGACTGCTCGGGCGTCAGCCACTGGAAGATCTCCAGCAGTTCGGACGCCTCCACACTCAGCGCGGCGGCCAGGTTCTTGGGCGTATGGAACTGCCGCCAGTCACGCGCGGCCGCGAAATCCGCGAGCCTGCGCTGCAACTCCTGCACATCATCGGTCACCACCAAGGTCTACCACCGTCACCCCCGTGCCCCCGCCCGCGCCCCCGCTTCCGCCCGCGCTCCCGTTTCCGCCCGCGCCCCCGCTTCCGCCCGCGCGCCCGCCCCCGACCGCCCCGTCCGCCTCCGCCCCCGCGACCGCCTCCGCCCCCGCGACCGCCCGCGAGACCTCGGCCGCGCAGTCCGCGTCCCGTACCGTCCCCACCAACCGGATGTGCCCCCGCGCGCACATCCGCACCGCCAGCGCCAACAGCTCCCGGGTCTGCCGCCGGTCCAGGCTCCGGTCGAAGCCGTCCGCGAGAACCGTCAGCGCCTGCCGGGCGGGCAGCACCTCCGCGGCCGGGTCGACGGCCAGCACTCCGGGCCCGGTCAGCAGCACCAGAGCCAGCGCGAGATAGCGCAACTCCCCCTCTCCCAACCGCTCCAGCGGTGTCGCGGCCTCCTCGCCCCGCGCCAGCACGGCCCGCACCACCCCGCCGTCCAGCCGGTCCACCGTGAGGCCCTCGACCGGTCCCACGCAGCCCGCGCGGGCCGCCCGCACCAGCGCCGCGTGCCGGATGACGCACTCCGTGCTGGTGCGCCCGAGCACCGCCGCGAGGTTGTCGCACTCCCCGCGCAGCCAGCCGTCCCTGGCCTCGACCGGCACCCGCATCCGCTCGGGTCGCGGATCGCAGGCGAAGGCGGACCGCAGCGCGACGACGACCTGTTCGGCCGCGGCCAGCACCACGCGCTGCCCCGAAGTCTTGCCCGCGACCCGCAGCGGCAGCAGCGCGGTGCCGAGCCGGTCGTCGGGCAGCGGGGCGCGGGTGACCGGGACGGTGCCCGCGGTGTGCCAGGCGGCTTGGACCGTACGGCGTCCGGGGTCGCGCAGCGCGGTGGAGAGCAGGATCTGCCCGGCGCCGGTCAGCCGCTCGCCGACCACTCGGAGTTCGGGTTCGGCCTGCACGGCCAGGTCGAGGTGGACCGGCCCCGCCGGGCCGTCCACGGTGCAGCCCAGCCGGAAGCCGCGGCGTCCCTGCGCGTCGGGTCTCGCGTGCTGCGGCACGCAAGCCGCCGCGCCGCCGGCCACCGCCTCGAACGCCTCGTCCAGGGTGTCCCCGTTGCCGAGCCTGGCCAGCGCGCCGTACGCCTCCAGCACGCTGGACTTCCCGGTCCCGCTCGCCCCGGCGATCAGGGTCAGCGGTCCGAGCGGCAGGGTCGTGCCGCGGTGCGACTTGAAGGCGGCGAGCCGCAGTTCGGTCACCACCGGCCGCTCGACGGAGTCCGGGCATGCGCTTTTTGCGTCCATGCCGGGACCGTATGCAGCCGCGCGTCAGAGGAACCGTTCCGTCTGCACAGCCTTACTACGATCGGGGGACGTCCTACGACTGGAACGACTCACCACGGCCGGACGCGCCCCCCGCACGCGCCCCCGACCCACCCGCTACGCGAGCGGCGCGGCGCCGAGTCTGGGCTCCTCCACTTCCGTGCCGACCGGGGCGAGCAGGAACACATTGGTGTCGACCCTGTGCATCCCGCTGCCCAGGCCGAAGACGACACCGCTGGAGAAGTCGAGAATGCGCCGGGCGACGTCCGCGTCGGCGCTGCTCAAGTCCAGCAGGACCGGGATCTGCGCCATGAGGTACTCCGCGACCTCCCGGGCGTCGGCGAAGATCTGCACCCGGATCACGACGAAGCGACGCTGGTCCGCGTCGGCGCTCTCCTCGGGCAGGGCACGGTGGTTGGGCCAGGACGGCCAGGCATTGCTGCTGCGAAGTGGGACGACCTCGGCGAGTCCCTCCCACTGCTCGTCGGTGGCGTCGCGGGATTTCACCGGACCACCTCACCGGGGAGCGCGTTGCGTATCTGCATGGCGCAATTCTAGTGATAAACGCACAAAGATGGTGCGCAGCGACACAGCTGAGCGCTGTCGAGTCCGGCGGATCACCCCTGGACAGCTCGTGGCGTCTGGGTGATGTGGGCACTTCGCGGCCGTCAGGCTGGGTGAGTCGGGAGCGCGAGCGATCGATCCCCCGGACAGGTCGATCCGACGAACGAGGGGTCAGATCACAGGCCGCGTCGCTGCGACGGGCCGCAAGGACTAAGTCCTGTCCGGCGGACCAGCCCCTTCAACAAGGAGCTGACACAAGTGCTCCCAGGGCAACGCGACGTTCGGCGGAAAGACGGTCCTTGCGGCGGCGCGCGTCGGTCATCACTGGCAGATGTGCACAGGGCCGATCTCCAGCTCTTCGATGTGCCACTGGAGGACGTTTCGGGCCGCGGGAGACGTGAAGGTCAGCTGAAGGCGACGCTCGACAAACGGGATTTGTAGAACTTGCCGGTATATCCGTATCCCGTCAGGGGACGTCGGACGCCCTCGTTGCCGGCGCTGTCGAAGAACTGAATATACGAATTCCAATGCTCCGCGCCCGAAATCGCTTGTTGCCAGAAGGACTCGCCGGAGGCGATCCGCGAGAAGGACTTGACCCCGACCGCCGTCGGCTTCATCAGCGTGAGAGCACCACTGGCCTTGTGGAGCCTCTGGACGCTGCCGCCCCCAGTGATGAGCAGATAGGCCGGGTCGCTGTAGTCGGCGTCGAGGCTGTGGCCGTTGAAAGCTGTTGGGAAGACATACCCCCAGACTTTTTCGAGCCGGGTGGCGAGGTGGTCGCCGGTGACCCGGTATTTGGCAATGGTCCAGGTGCCGAGCGCCCACAGGTAGCTACCGTCGTACCAGAGCCCGTGTGCGCCTTGGTACTGGATCTCCTGGACCTTGGTGAGGGTGCTGGGGTCGTCGGAGTCGGTGGGCCCGTAGACGCTGAGGAAACCCGGATCTGCCGAGGCGGTCACGATGGCGCTGATGTCGGGGATGCGTTCGATCGCGTGCGGGTTGCCGTAGGGCCTGGCGGACCAGAGCAACTGGTCGCCATCACCCATGTTCACGATGCCGACCTTGCCCCCGGACGCAGTGACCAGGGCGACCCAGCCGAACGCACTGGTATTGCGGAACTTGATGTCGGACAGGAGGGCCCACGTATTTTCGACGGTGGCCGGCGGCGTCCAGCTCCACACCCGGTTGGCCGGGGTCCAGTCCACCCCGGCCGGGTGGATGAGGATCTGGTTCTTCAGCTGCTCGCAGACGGCGACATGGTAGGCACCGGCGGCCTGCGCGCCGGCCGGCATCGCCAACGACGTGAGCGGCGCGCCCACGGCCGCTGCGGCGACCTTCAACAGGGTTCTTCGGTCCATGAGTTCTCCCGAGGCGATGGTGCTGGATCCTGGCCGTCGAGAACATACCCTGCCCCGCGATGCTGAGCGGTGGCTTTTAAATGGCGGCTCCGGCGGACGGCGCACGAGCTCGACGCCCGGGTACGGGCCGACTCGCGGGGTCTGGCAGGCGGCGGCCACTCCGCGCCTTGAGATCTACCCGCGGGACCTGCCGCTGGTGCGCGCTGCGCCTCACCCAGGCCGGCCTGGTACGGCGGATCCCCGGCGTGCCCGAGGGACGGTAGCCCGGCGCGCCCGGCGGCCCGTTCCCGCGACCCGAGGACGCCGTACGGCCAAGAAGTAGCGGCACGGGCGAAAACGCCGACGGCCCCCGCTGACCAGCAAGTGGTCTGCGGGGGCCGCCCCGTTGAAGCAGTGCGCGCCTGCGGTCAGGCCCTCAGCTCGCCATCCTTCAGGGCGGAAACGAACGACGCCCAGCCGTCCGCCGCGAACGTGAGCACAGGTCCGTGCGGGTTCTTGCTGTCCCGCACGGGAACGACGGCGGCGAAGTCGTCGGAGACTTCGACGCACGCGCCACCGTCCTGATTGCTGTAGCTGCTCTTGCGCCAGGCGGCAACGAAGTCGTCGGAGACTTCGACGCACGCGCCGCCGTCCGAGTTGCTGTACGAACTCTTGCGCCAGGACACTGCGCTCAGGTCGAGGGGTCGCACGGTACTTCCTCCAGCAGGCTCAAGACGAACTTCCGCGACTCGGCCGGGGACAACGCCAGGTCGCGCACCGCATCGTATGTCTTCTGCAAACGTACAACCGGACCGGAGTCCTCGATGAGTTCGCCCCGGTATCCATTCTCGGTGTACGCAACGGTCCGCCCGTCCAGCAGGAGGAGGTACCACACGTCGGCCCCCATCAGACCGTGCAACCCGGCACTCTGCGGCAGCACATGAACCGCCACGTTCGACCGGTCCGAAGCCTCGGCCAGGTACTCAAGCTGCTGCCGCCATTCCCCACCATCACGCATCGGAGTGCGCAGAGTGGCCTCCGACAAGATCGTGCGGAAGTCCGGGGCAGTGGCCCCATCCAACAACTCCCGCCGCCCCATCCGCGCCTCAACCTGCTGCGTAAGCTCCGGCTCCTTGATCCCACCGGCCGCCAGTACTTCCCGCGCGTACCCCGGCGTCTGCAACAGCCCCGGCAGGACGCTCACCGCGAAGTGCCACAGGCTCGTCGCCTCCGCCTCCAGCGCCATGTACCGCCGGTATCGCTCGCGGAACTGCGTCTGGTCGCTCACCGCCAGCTCCCACAGGGCCAGCAGCAGCCCCGGCGTCCCGTAGTGCTGGTCGAGGGCCTGGACGACTTCGGGGCCGCCGACCGTCTCGCCGTTCTCCATCTTGCCGAACAGCGACCAGTCCCAGCCCAGCCGTTCGCCGAGCTGCCGCAGGCTGTGGCCGCGCGCTGTGCGCAGGAGTCGTAACTCCTCCGCGAATCGCGCGCGTGGTTCTCTGCTGCGGCCCGTGACCGCTCGCCTCGTCGGCATCGCGCCCTCCGTGGAAGGTGTGGAACTTGCTTCGCCCGCAGGGGAAGCAGCACCCGCCGTCGGTGTGTCGCGCCCCTGACCGGGCCATTCTCGTAATGAGCCCATCACGCACGGTAGTTCACGGCGTGTGGCCAGGGCGGGGAATCCGCGAAAGAACGACCGAAGGCAGGCACTCATGACGACCGGACCGCGCAGGACGCATCACGACGACGGGACCCGTACGACCACCGCTCCCGCCGCCACGGCCGGACGGGCCGGGACCGCCAAGATCAAGGAGGCGCTGGACGCCCGGGACGCCCTCGCCACCGCCCTCACCCGGGCCGGCATCCAGCTCCCCGCGATGGACGTCCGTACCCCTTGGGCCGATGCGGTGCAGGACCACAACCCGGCCGCCACGCGCGGCGAGCGGCGCGAGGTCGACCGCGCGGGCGAGATCCGGTACGCGCTCGTCCATCTCGGCGTCTGCTCCGCGCCCGTGGCCCACGAGCTCGCGACCGTGATCATGAAGGGGGCTGCTCGGTGACGGAGGACGGTGTCCCCCGCGTCGGGGCGGCCGTCCTCGACAGCGGGCGCGAGCGGGTGGGGCTGGTGATGGGCCACCAGGGCCCGTACCTCCAGCTCCGCCCGCTCGGCGGTGGCCGTGGGTGGGACGCGGACCCGGCGCTCGTGAGGCCCGTCAGCCGGGCGGAGCTGCTGAGCGCTCAGCTCGCCGAGGTGAATGCCCGCAGCCGGCAGGACATCTGACGCTTCAGCAGTTCTGCCGCCTGCCCGGTCAGGTGCGGGGCTACGTCGAGTACCTGCTCGCGTTCAACGGCGCGCTGGAGCGCATCCCGGAGTCGGTCGCCGGAGTGGCGTTCCCAACCAGGCCGTCGGACAGTCCACCCGGATCAGACCACCGCGGCCGGGTAGGTCGGGTACTCCACCCCGGAGACGTGCTGGACGACGCGGATGACCTGGCAGGAGTAGCCGAACTCGTTGTCGTACCACAGGTAGAGGATCGCGTTGTCGCCCTCGACCTTGGTAGCGCCGGCGTCGACGATCGAGGCGTGGCGCGAGCCGACGAAGTCGCTGGAGACCGCGTCGGGGGCGCTGATGAAGTCGATCTGGCGCTTGAGCGGCGAGGCCAGCGACACGTCGCGCAGGTAGTCGAGGACCTCCTCGCGGGTGGTCTCGCGGGCGAGACGCAGGCTGAGGATCGCGATCGAGACGTTCGGCACCGGGACGCGGATCGAACTCCCGGTGATCGTTGCCTTGAGGTCGGGCAGCGCCTTGGCGACGGCGGAGGCGGCACCGGTCTCGGTGATGACCATGTTGAGCGGCGCCGAGCGGCCGCGGCGGTCGCCCTCGTGGTAGTTGTCCAGCAGGTTCTGGTCGTTGGTGAACGAGTGAATGGTCTCCACGTGGCCGCGCAGGACGCCGTACTCGTCCGCCATCGCCTTCAGCGGCGGGACGATCGCGTTGGTGGTGCAGGACGCGCAGGACAGGATCTGCTCGTCCGGCTTGATCATGTCGTGGTTGACGCCATGGACGACGTTGGGGACGTCGCCCTTGCCCGGCGCGGTCAGGACGACCTTGGCGATGCCGGGGCGGAGGTGCTTCGACAGGCCCTCGCGGTCACGCCACTTGCCGGTGTTGTCGATGAGGATGGCGTCCTTGACGCCGTAGGCCGTGTAGTCCACCGACGTCGGGTCGTCGGAGTAGATCACCCTGATCTCGTTGCCGTTGGCGATGATCGTGCTGTTCGCCTCGTCGACGGTGATCGTGCCCTGGAACTGGCCGTGGATGGAGTCACGGCGCAGCAGCGAGGCGCGCTTGACGATGTCCTGGCCGGCGCCCTTGCGAACGACGATGGCGCGCAGCCGCAGGCCGTTGCCGGAGCCGGCCTTCTCGATGAGCAGGCGGGCGATCAGGCGACCGATACGGCCGAATCCGTAGAGGACGACGTCGCGCGGCTCGCGGCGCTCGATCTTGTTGGCCCCCGTGGCGCCGGCGACGACCTCGGCGGTGAACTCCTCCACCGAGAGACCCCGGTCATCGGTCTTGTACGTCGCGGCGAGCATGCCGATGTCGATCTGGGAAGGGCCGAGATCGAGCGTGGTGAGAGCCCGCAGGAACGGCAGCGTCTCGGTGACCGAGAGTTCCGCACCGGCGATCTGCCGGGCGAATCGGTGGGTCTTGAGGATGCTGACCACCGACTTGTTCACCAAGGAGCGGCTGTGCAGCAGGACCGTGACGTCCCGCTCCCGGTGCAGCTTCCCGATGATCGGGATCATCGACTCCGCGATTTCCTCGCGGTTCTTCCAGTTGGTGAACGAGTCCTCGTTGCGAGTCACAGGTTTATCTTTCGAGCTAGGCGGTGCTCATATGCTAACCCCTCGCCACTTTGATCATTCAAACGGTGCCGCCGGAGCGGGATGCCGCGCATCAGACCTTCTCGGCCACCACCCGAGGATGCTCGGCGGTGAGCATCCCGACGTCCCCCACGTCGGAGGTCAGGATGGTCACCCGACCCTGCTGCGCCAGAGCAGTCGCACACGACATGGCGTCGATGGCGTACTTGTGACCGTGCAGCCCCGCGCCCCGCAGCAGAGCGGCAGCGGACTGGGCGAGAGCCTGGGTGACCGGCTCCACGCGCAGGCGGGACAGGGTCCACTTC
Organism: Streptomyces sp. H27-D2; assembly: GCF_035828615.1. Taxonomy (NCBI): domain Bacteria; kingdom Bacillati; phylum Actinomycetota; class Actinomycetes; order Kitasatosporales; family Streptomycetaceae; genus Streptomyces; species Streptomyces sp. H27-D2. The sequence continues at coordinate 56,643 of NZ_JAYMZR010000017.1, forward strand.
AGCGCGGCGTCATTGATCCTCGGGTGGATCACCTCGACCGGCACCGCGGCCGACGTCACCACCGGGAGGCCCGCGTCGCGAGCCGCCGTCAGCCACTCGTGAACCTCTCGATCGCGCCGTACGGCCTTCGCCAGCCCCTCGCTGTCCAGGACCAGAGCGCCGCTCACGTTGCAGCGCCACGGCAGCGACCGGCAAGCGCAGATCATCGCCAACGGCCCGCATACCCATCTCCGACGCAAACCGCCTGTCGGCCGAGCTTCACAGCTCGGCCGACAGGCGGTTTCGCACTGTCCAACTACCCATCGATGAGCGTCAAACGAGCGTCAAATCAACGCCGCGATATCGCCCTCAGCACCCATAGGGCACATCACGCACACCGGAAACCCGCAGGTCAGGCCCCGACCTCGGCCTGGACCGGCTCCAGAGCCTCGACCTTCGTCGGCTCCAGAATCGCCACGCACTCCACGTGATGCGTCATCGGGAAGAGGTCGAACGCCCGCAGCCGGCGCAGCGAGTAGCCCGCCTCGCTGAAGTACTTGAGGTCGCGCGCCAGCGCCGCCGGGTCGCAGGCGACGTAGGCGATGCGCCGTGCGCCCAGGGCCGCGAGGCGGACGACGGTCTGCTTGCCGGCGCCCGCGCGCGGCGGGTCCAGGACGATCAGGTCCGCTTCGGTGATCTTCGTGCGGGGCAGGACGGTCTCGACCTTGCCGTGCTCGACGCGCACCCGCGCGAGGTCTTCGAGGTTGTGCCGGGCGTCCTCGACGGCTCGCTTGTTCGACTCGATGCCGAGCACCGCGCCGGTGTCGCCGACCCGCTCGGCGAGCGCGCCCGCGAACAGGCCGACGCCGCAGTAGAGGTCGAGGGCCATCTCGCCCTTGCGCGGCATCAGGCCCTGCATCACGACCTGGACCAGCAGGTCAGGGGCCTGCGGGTGAACCTGCCAGAAGCCGCCGGAGCCGATCCGCCAGGTGCGGCCCGCGGCGCGCTCGCGGACGAAGCCGCGGCCGTGCACGCGGTGCGTGCCGCCGTCCTTCTCGTCGATGCGCAGCACCGAGACCGGCTTGTCCAGCTCGATGATCGGCAGCCGGCCGCCCGCCACCGGCTCGACGATGACCTGCCGGTCGTTGGAGCCGGAGGAGGCGATGGCCTCGATGCCCGCGATGTCCGGCCATTCACGGCCTTCGATGCCCAGCTCGGTGACGCCGGGGGCGGCGATCAGGCACTTGTCGACCCGCTCGATGTCGTGCGAGCGGTGCCGGCGCAGGCCCGCGTGGCCCTCGGCGTCGACCGCGTACTGGACGCGCGTGCGCCAGGCCGGGACCTCGCCCTTGGGGAGCTTGTCGCCGGGGGCGGGCTCGACGGTGCCGTCCCAGCGTGCCTCTTCCGGGGTGAGCCCGGCCAGCCGGCTGAGCTGCTCGGTGATGACGTCGACCTTGAGGCGGCGCTGCACGCCGGGGGTGACGTGCTGCCAGTCGCAGCCGCCGCACTTGCCGGGGCCGGAGAACGGGCAGGGCGCCTCGACCCGGTCCGGGGATGCCTGCAGGACGCGTACGGCGTCGGCGCGCAGGAAGCGGGAGTCCTCGTCACCGTCGGTGATCCGGGCCACGATCCGCTCGCCGGGCAGCGTATGGCGTACGAACAGCACCCGGCCCTCGGACGTGCGGGCGACGCAGTGCCCGCCGTGCGCGACGGAGCCGACCTCGACCTCGTACTCCTCGCCGACCAGGGATGCTGCCTTGGGGGGTTCTGTCTGCACGGTGGGCGAGCTCCTGAGGGTGTGGGGGTACGGCGGGACGACAACCATTCAGTGTACGGCCCGCCGCAGCAGCCCATGACTTCTTGTTGTTCGGCCGTGTCTCGGACGCGTCTCGGCCGTGTCTCGTCGCTCGGCCGCCGCCGGTGGCTGGCCGCTTCTTTCCGGTCGGCCACCGGCGGCTACCGCTGGTGTGCGGCTCTGTGTGCAGCTACTTCTTGCTGTTCGACGCCTTGTCCCGCTTCGGCAGCGTGACCGGCCCGCGGCGCACCGCGCCGGGCGCGTTCCAGTCCGCGCGCCTGCGCGCCCGCTTCTTCGCCGCCTCGGAGGAGTCGAGCTGCCAGGGCACCGAGGTGACCATCACGCCGGGCGTGAACAGCAGCCGGCCCTTGAGCCGCAGCGCGCTCTGGTTGTGCAGCAGGTGCTCGTACCAGTGACCGACGACATATTCCGGGATGTAGACGCTGACCACGTCGCGCGGGCTCTCCCGGCGCAGTCCCTTGACGTATTCGATGATCGGCCGGGTGATCTCGCGATAGGGCGAGTCGAGGACCTTGAGCGGAACGTCGACGCCGCGCCGCTCCCAGTCCTCCTTCAACGCCTTCGTCTCGGCCGGGTCGACGCTGATGCTGAGCGCCTCCAGCGTGTCGGAGCGCATCAGCTTGGCGTAGGACAGCGCCCGCAGCGTCGGCTTGTGCACCTTCGAGACCAGGACGATCGAGTGCACCCGGGACGGGCGTACGACGTCGTCGCTCGGATCGTCCTCGGCGGCGATCTCGTCGGCGACGCGGTCGTAGTGCCGCCGGATCGCGGTCATCGTCGCGTAGAAGATGACCATGCCGAGCAGGGCGACCCAGGCGCCGTGGGTGAACTTGGTGAGCAGGACGACGACCAGCACCAGACCGGTGAAGAAGGCGCCGAAGGTGTTGATCGCCCGGGAGCGGTGCATCCGGCGCCGCTTGACCGGGTCCCGCTCGCTGCGCAGGTGGCGGTTCCAGTGCCGCACCATGCCGGTCTGGCTCAGCGTGAACGACACGAAGACGCCGACGATGTAGAGCTGGATCAGCCGGGTGGAGTCGGCGTCGTAGATCACGACGAGTATCGCGGCGGCCCCGGCGAGCAGCACGATGCCGTTGGAGAACGCGAGCCGGTCGCCGCGGGTGTGCAGCTGGCGCGGCAGGTAGCGGTCCTGGGCGAGGATCGAGCCGAGCAGCGGGAAGCCGTTGTACGCGGTGTTGGCGGCCAGGAAGAGGACCAGCGCGGTGGCCGCGGCGAGGACTATGAACAGGAACGAGCCGTCGCCGAAGACCGCGGCCGCGACCTGTGAGATGACCGGGTCCTGGGTGTAGCCCGCGCCGACCGCCACGCCCTTGTGCAGCAGGTCCTTCGCCGGGTTCTCGGCCATCTTGACGTCGGTCGCCATGGCCAGGCCGATGATGCCGCAGAACATGACGACGGCCAGGCCGCCCATCAGGGCGAGCGTGCTGGCGGCGTTCTTGCTCTTCGGCTTGCGGAAGGCGGGCACGCCGTTGCTGATCGCCTCGACGCCGGTGAGCGCCGCGCAGCCGGAGGAGAAGGCGCGCAGCAGCAGGAAGACCAGCGCCAGACCGGCCAGGCCGCCCCGCTCCGCGTGGATGGTGTAGTCGGATGTGGGGGCGTGCATGCTCTCGCCGAGCACCAGACCGCGGAAGGCGCCCCAGAGGATCAGCAGGAACACGCCCGCGACGAAGACATAGGTCGGGATGGCGAAGAGCTTTCCGGACTCCCGGACACCGCGCAGGTTCATCAGGGTCAGCAGCACGATCACGCCGACCGCCACGCTCGTCTTGTGCTCGACGACGAACGGGATCGCGGAGCCGAGGTTCTCGACGCCGGAGGAGATCGACACGGCCACTGTGAGGACGTAGTCCACGAGCAGCGCGCTGGCGACGGTGAGTCCCGCCTTGGGGCCGAGGTTGGTGGTAGCGACCTCGTAGTCGCCGCCGCCGCTCGGATAGGCGTGCACGTTCTGCCGGTAGGAGGCCACGACCGTGAACATCAGCACCACGACCGCGACCGCGATCCATGGGCTGAAGTGATAGGCCGAGACCCCTGCCACGGAGAGCACGAGGAGCACCTCGCCCGGCGCGTACGCCACGGACGAGAGCGGGTCGGATGCGAAGACGGGGAGCGCGATGCGTTTGGGGAGGAGTGTTTCCCCCAGCTTGTCGCTGTGCAGCGCGCGGCCGATCAGGATCCGTTTCGGCACGTCGGTCAGTTTGGACACGCAGAGGATCGTAAGCGTTCCATATGACCAGCGCTCACCCGCCACCCGTGGTCATCCGGAAAACGCCCGCCGGCGGAGCCCGCGGTTGCGGTGTCCGGCGGTGGACACAAACTGGACGGGACGGGAATCACCGCCCGTGCCCCGCCTGTTCACCCCCGCGTTCCGCCACCCGCCCCGACCCGGGAGACCGCCATGACATCCGGCACCTCACCCCTGCGCTGCCTGGTCACCGGAGCCACCGGCTACATCGGCGGCAGGCTCGTCCCGGAACTGATCGAGGCCGGGCACTCGGTGCGCGCTCTGGCCCGCTCACCGGAGAAGCTGCGCGACCATCCCTGGGCCGATCGGGCCGAGACGGTCCGCGGCGATGTGACCGACGCGGACTCCGTACGGGCCGCCATGGACGGCGTCGATGTCGCGTACTACCTGGTGCACGCGCTGGGCACCGGCTCCGGGTTCGAGGAGACCGACCGCCGCGCGGCCCGGATCTTCGGGGAGCAGGCGCGCGCCGCCGGCGTCCGCCGGATCGTCTACCTGGGCGGACTGACCCCGGCCGGCGTACCGGAGCGCGAGCTGTCGCCGCATCTGCGCTCGCGCGCCGAGGTGGGCCGGCTGCTGCTCGGCTCCGGGGTGCCGACCGCGGTGCTGCGGGCCGCCGTGATCATCGGGTCGGGCTCGGCCTCGTTCGAGATGCTGCGCTATCTCACCGAGCGGCTGCCACTGATGGTGACCCCCAGTTGGGTGCGCACCCGGATGCAGCCCACGGCCGTCCGCGACGTGCTGCGCACCCTGGTGGGCTGCGCCGGGCTGCCCCCGGACGTGAACCGGGCCTTCGACCTCGGCGGCCCCGACGTGCTCAGCTACCGGGACATGATGCAGCGGTACGCGGCGGTCGCCGCGCTGCCCAGGCGGATCATCCTGCCGGTGCCGGTGCTCACCCCCCGGCTGTCCAGCCACTGGGTCGGGCTGGTCACCCCGGTGCCCCACTCGATCGCCCGGCCGCTCGCCGAGTCGCTGCGGCACGAGGTGGTCTGCGCCGAGCACGACATCGCGCGCTACGTACCGGACCCGCCCGGCGGTCTGCTGGGCATCGACCGGGCGCTGGAGCTGGCCCTGCAGCGCATCCGGGAGGCGGACGTGGCGACCCGCTGGTCCTCGGCGGCCGTGCCCGGAGCACCGAGCGACCCGCTGCCCACCGACCCGGACTGGGCGGGTGGCAGCCTCTACACCGACCGCCGCCAGCGGGCCGTCGACGCTTCGCCCGAGGCACTGTGGCGGGTGGTGGAGGGGATCGGCGGCGAGAACGGCTGGTACTCCTTCCCACTCGCCTGGGCCGTCCGCGGCTGGCTGGACCGGCTGGTCGGCGGCGTGGGCCTGCGCCGCGGCCGGCGGGACGCGGCGCGGCTGCGGGTCGGCGACTCCCTCGACTTCTGGCGGGTGGAGGAGATCGAACCCGGCCGGCTGCTGCGGCTGCGGGCGGAGATGCGGCTGCCGGGGCTCGCCTGGCTGGAGCTGACCGTCGAGCGGGACGGCGCGGGGCGCAGCCGCTACCGGCAGCGCGCGCTGTTCCACCCGCACGGGCTGGCGGGGCACGCCTACTGGTGGAGCGTCTCGCCGTTCCACGCCGTGGTGTTCGGCGGCATGGCCCGGCGGATCGCGGAGGCGGCCGGAGCGGAGGCGGGCGAAACGGGGGCGCGCGAAGCGCAGGCGGCCGAAACGGAGGCGGACGAAACGGGGCCGCGCGCCGAGGGGTAGCGGGGCACGCCGAGCCGCCTGGGGGCGCGCCCGGCGCCCCCTGGGGCGCGCGACCTGCGGCGGGTTCGGTGCTGCGGCTACGGTTGCCCCCGATGCCCGCGCAGGCAACACTCATGGTGCCGCGTAGCCTCGAATCCGGGGCCTGGCGCCCCGATGGAGCCCCGTAGCGATCGAAGGATGTTGAGAGCAGGATGTTTGTGCAGGTCATGGCGCTAGCGGAGAGTGCGGGGTAAGGGCGCGATGCACATCGTCATCATGGGCTGCGGGCGCGTCGGTTCGGCCCTCGCACAGACCCTGGAACAGCAGGGCCACACGGTCGCCGTCGTCGACCAGGACCCGACGGCCTTCCGCCGGCTCGGCTCCGGATTCGGCGGTCGCCGGGTGACCGGCGTCGGCTTCGACCAGGACACCCTGCGCGAAGCGGGTATCGAGGAAGCCGGCGCCTTCGCCGCGGTGAGCAGCGGCGACAACTCCAACATCATCGCGGCCCGGGTGGCCCGCGAGATGTTCGGCGTCGAGAACGTGGCCGCCAGGATCTACGACCCGCGGCGCGCCGAGGTCTACCAGCGGCTGGGCATCCCGACCGTGGCCACCGTCCGCTGGACGGCCGACCAGATGCTGCGGCGGCTGCTGCCGTCCGGCGCCGAGCCGCTGTGGCGTGACCCGAGTGGCGGTGTCCAGCTCGCCGAGGTCCACACCTCCCCCGCGTGGGTGGGCCACAAGGTGAGCAGGATCCAGGAGGAGACCGGCGTACGGGTCGCGTTCCTGACCCGACTGGGCGAGGCGATGCTGCCGACCTCCCAGACCGTGCTGCAAGAGGGTGACCTGGTGCACGTGATGATGCGCACCGACGAACTGCAACAGGTCGAGGCGGCCTGCGCCAAGGGCCCCGAGGAGACGCGCTCATGAGAGTCGCCATCGCCGGAGCCGGCGCGGTGGGTCGTTCCATCGCGGCGGAGCTGCTGGAGAACGGGCACGAGGTGCTGCTGATCGACAAGGCGCCGACCGCCATCTCGGTGGAGCGGGTGCCGCAGGCCGAGTGGCTGCTCGCCGACGCCTGCGAGATCACCTCGCTGGACGAGGCCGCGCTGCAACGCTGCAACGTCGTCATCGCGGCGACCGGGGACGACAAGGTCAACCTCGTCGTCTCGCTGCTCGCGAAGACCGAGTACGGAGTGCCGCGGGTCGTCGCCCGCGTCAACAACCCCAAGAACGAATGGCTGTTCAACGAGGCCTGGGGCGTCGATGTCGCGGTGTCCACCCCGCGGCTGATGTCGGCCCTGGTCGAGGAGGCGGTGAGCGTCGGCGACCTGGTGCGGCTGCTGCGCTTCAGCCACGGAGACGCCAACCTCGTAGAGCTGACGCTGCCCCCCGAGGCGGCGCTGGCCGGCACCCGGGTCGGCGATGTGGACTGGCCCGAGGACACCTCGCTGGTCACGATCATCCGCGGCACGCGGGTGCTCACGCCGAGCAAGGACGACGTCCTGGAGGCCGGGGACGAGCTGCTGTTCGTCGCTGCGCAGGCGCGGGAGGAACAGCTGGAGGACCTGCTTTCGGTACGCCGGGAGGACGTTACCGGCTAGCGCCGGAGGGGCCTTCACGCGTCCTTACGGCCACGCTGTCCCCAATCTCCCCCAGACTTCGTCCGGGAGGTGCCCCCAACGGGCTAAATTCAGCCCTCCCCCAGGCGATTGAGGACACCCGTCCACCGGGGCTCAGGTTTTCTTCCGCCGGCGCTCCGTCTCCTCCTCCGCCTCCATCTCCGCGAACACGTCGATCGGCGGCGGAGCCTTCGCGAGGAAGACCCAGGTGAGGTAGACGCAGAGCAGGAACGGCGGGATCTTCAGGGCCACCAGCACCCAGCCGAGCTGAGCGGTGTCCGCCCACCAGTACAGCGGGAAGAGGATCGCGCACTTGGCGAGCAGGATCAGCCCCCAGGCCCAACTGGCCTTGGCGTACGCCTTCTTGCGTCCGGGGTTCCTGGTGCGCCAGGAGAGGTTCTCCTTGAACACCGGGCCGAGCATCAGCCCGATCAGCGGGACGCCCGCGAGCGTGGTGCCGATGTAGGCGGCTGCGAGGCCGAGGGTGTAGATCATGCCCGGCAGGTAGAAGTCCTTGGCGTTGCCGGTCATCATCGCGAAGACGACGCCGAAGGCGACCCCGAAGACGCCGCCGAAGGCGTGCTTGACGGTGGCCCTGGAGATCAGCCGTACGGCGACGAGCAGCAAGGAGACCGCCAGGGCCGCGATGGCCGAGAGGTGGAGGTCCTTGTTGAGCGTGAAGATGGTGACGAACAACAGGCCGGGGAGAACAGTCTCCACCATGCCCCGTACTCCGCCGAAGGCGGCGAACAGGGCGGCCTCGGTGACGGCTTTCGCTTCGCGCTGAGCGTCATGGTCCGGGTCGCTGTTCGCGGCGCTGTCCTGATCGGTGGCGGTCGGTTTGTCGAGAGACGTCACCGGCTACTCCTGTCCGAGTGGTCGGAGTTCGTACTTGGGATTGAAGAGAACCCGGCGGCCGTGGCTCATGGAGACCCGGCCCGAGGCGATGAGCATGCGGCCCGGTTCTATGCCGACGATCGAACGCCGGCCCAGCCACACCACATCGAGTGGCGCGGAGCCGTCGAAAAGCTCCGCCTCCAGCGCGGGCACGCCGGCCCGGGGGCGCAGCGTGACGGTGCGGAGTGTGCCGGTGACCGTGACGACCTGCCGGTCGGCGCAGTCGCAGATCCGGGTGCACCCCGCCGCCTGGGCGTCCTGCTGCAGTTCTGCGGCCTGCAGGTCCTCCTGCGAGGTCGACAGCCGGTCGATCATCCGGCGGAAGCGGCCGCCGGTCGGCTTCTCGGAACGGGGTACGGCACTCATACCGGCAAGCGTACCGGCGCGGTGTCCCGAGGGATCACAGCTCGAACCGGTATCCCATGCCGGGCTCGGTCACGAAGTGCCGGGGATGCGAGGGATCGGCCTCCAGCTTGCGGCGCAGCTGCGCCATGTAGACCCGCAGATAGTTGGTCTCGGTGCCGTAGGACGGCCCCCAGACCTCCTTGAGCAGCTGCTTCTGACTGACGAGACGACCCGTATTGCGGACCAGCACTTCGAGCAGGTGCCACTCGGTCGGAGTCAGCCGGACGTCGCGCCCCTCGCGGTTGACCCTCTTCGCCGCCAGGTCGACGGTGAAGCCCTGGGTCGCGATGAGCGCGTCGTCGCCCGCGCTGCCCGCGCCGGCGGGCTCGGCCCTGCGGACGGCGGCGCGCAGCCGGGCCAGCAGTTCGTCCATGCCGAAGGGCTTGGTCACGTAGTCGTCGGCGCCGGCGTCGAGCGCCTCGACCTTCTCGTCGGAGGTCTGGCGGGCGGAGAGCACCAGGATCGGCACCCGGGTCCAGCCGCGCAGGCCGCGGATCACGTCCACGCCGTCCATGTCCGGCAGACCGAGGTCCAGCAGGATCACGTCGGGGTGGCGGGCGGCGGCCAGCCGCAGGGCGGTGGCGCCGTCCGGGGCCGCGTCCACCTCGTACTTGCGTGCCTTCAGGTTGATCACGAGGGCGCGTACGATCTGCGGCTCGTCGTCCACCACGAGCACCCGGTTCATCACCCGGCCTGCCTTTCCTCTGGTCGTGCGGTTCGAGCGGTTCGAGCGGTTCTGGTCAGGGGTGGGTTCATGTGGTGGCCCGGTCGGGCAGTTCCGCGCGGACCGGCGGGCGGCCCGCCGCCGCCCTGAGGCTGAGCACCATGGTCATGCCGCCGCCGGGGGTGTCCTCGGCGGTGAGCGTGCCGCCCATCGCCTCGGCGAAGCCGCGGGCGACCGCGAGGCCGAGCCCGACGCCGGCGCCGCGCGGGGCGTCGCCGTAGCGCTGGAAGGGCGCGAAGATACGGTCCTTCGCGGTGTCCGGGACGCCGGGGCCGCGGTCCACGACGCGCAGCTCGACGCGCTCGCCCAGCGCGCTCGCGGCGGCCAGCACCGGGGCGCCCTCGGGGCTGTACTTGACCGCGTTCTCGACCAGGTTGGCTACGGCGCGCTCCAGCAGCCCGGGGTCCACAGCGACCATCGGCAGCGTCTCGGGGATGTCCAGCGTGACGCTGTCCTCGGGGACCCCGCCGAGCGCCATCGGGACCACCTCGTCGAGGTCGATCTCGCGGATCAGCGGGGTGACGGTGCCGGTCTGCAGCCGGGACATGTCGAGCAGGTTGCCGACCAGGTGGTCGAGCCGGTCCGCGCCGTCCTCGATGCCCGCGAGCAGCTCGGCCTCGTCCTCCTCGGACCACGCGACGTCGTCCGAGCGCAGCGAGCTGACCGAGGCCTTGATGCTCGCGAGCGGGGTGCGCAGGTCGTGGCTGACGGCGGCCAGCAGGGCGGTGCGGATGCGGTTGCCCTCGGCCAGCTCCTGGGCCCGTTCGGCCTCGCCGACCAGCCGCTGCCGGTCCAGTACGACGGCGGCCTGGGCGGCGAAGGCGGCCAGCACCCGGCGGTCCTCGGCGGGCAGCACCCGGCCGGACAGGGCGAGCGCCAGGTGGTCGCCGACGGGCATGTCCACGTCGGCTTCGTCGGGGCGCAGCAGCGACCGGGGGCCGACGCTGCCCGCGCAGGTCCACGGGTCGACGTCGCTCTCCCGCTCCAGCAGCGCCACCGACTCCATGGCGAAGGTCTCCCTGACCCGCTCCAGCAGCGCGTCGAGGGTGGTCTCGCCGCGCAGCACGCTGCCCGCGAGGAAGGAGAGGATCTCGGACTCGGCGCGCAGCCGGGCGGCCTGGTGGGTGCGTCTGGCCGCGAGGTCCACGACGGAGGCGACCGAGACGGCGACCGCGAAGAAGACCGCGATGGCGACGATGTTCTCGGGGTCGCTGACGGTCAGGGTGTGGGTGGGCGGCGTGAAGTAGTAGTTGAGCAGCAGCGAGCCGACGGCCGCCGAGGCGAGGGCCGGCAGCAGACCGCCGAGCAGCGCCGCCAGGACGGTCAGGAAGAGGAACAGCAGGACGTCGTTGGCGAGCCCCGGGCCGGGGTCGAGGCCGGTCAGCAGCAGCGAGAGCAGCACCGGGCCCGCGACCCCGGTCAGCCAGCCCCCGATGATCCGGGAGCGGCCGAGCCGCGCGCCGCGGGCGACGGGCAGCCCGCGGCCCTTCGCGGCCTCCTCGTGGGTGACGATGTGCACGTCGAGGTCGGGTCCCGAGTCGCGGGCGACGGTCTGGCCGACGCCGGGGCCCAGGATGTACTGCCAGGTCTTGCGGCGGCTGGAGCCGAGCACGATCTGGGTGGCGTTGACGCCGCGCGCGAAGTCGAGCAGCGAGTCGGGGATGTCCTCGCCGATGACATGGTGGAAGGTGCCGCCCAGGTCCTCGACGAGCGTGCGCTGTACGGCCAGTTCCTTGGGCGAGGCGGAGGTCAGCCCGTCGCTGCGGGCGATGTAGACGGCGAGGATCTCGCTGCCGGAGCCCTTGGCCGCCATCCGGGAGGCGCGGCGGATGAGCGTACGGCCCTCGGGGCCGCCGGTGAGGCCGACGACGATGCGCTCGCGGGCCTGCCAGGTGGAGCGGATGCTGTGGTCGCTGCGGTACTGCTGGAGGTATTCGTCGACCCGGTCGGCGGTCCAGAGCAGCGCCAGTTCGCGCAGGGCCGTGAGGTTGCCGGGCCGGAAGTAGTTGGACAGCGCCGCGTCGACCTTGTCGGAGGCGTATATGTTGCCGTGCGCCATCCGGCGGCGCAGCGCCTGTGGCGACATGTCGACCAGCTCGATCTGGTCGGCGCGCCGGACGACTTCGTCGGGGACGGTCTCGCGCTGCCGTACGCCGGTTATCGACTCGACGACGTCGCCGAGTGATTCGAGGTGCTGGATGTTGACGGTCGAGACGACGTCGATGCCCGCTTTCAGCAGTTCCTCGACGTCCTGCCAGCGCTTGGCGTTGCGCGAGCCGGGGATGTTGGTGTGCGCGAGCTCGTCCACGAGGGCGACGGCGGGCCGGCGCTCCAGGACCGCGTCCACGTCCATCTCGGTGAAGACGCCGCCGCGGTAGTCGAGCTCGCGGCGGTGGATCTGTTCGAGGCCGTGCAGCATCACCTCGGTGCGCGGCCGGCCGTGGTGCTCCACGAAGGCGACGACGGCGTCGGTGCCGCGCTCGACGCGGCGGTGCGCCTCCGAGAGCATCGCGTACGTCTTGCCGACGCCCGGCGCCGCGCCGAGGTAGATCCGAAGCTTCCCGCGTCCCATGACCCCAAGTTTCCGTCGCGGAGCACCCTCGCGCTCCGTGGATCCGTACGCGAATCGCGAATGCACTCCACGTACGCACTGACGACCTTACGGCCAGCGAATAGGGCGAATGGGACAGGAGGCGGGGTCAGGACGCGTCTTGACGCGGCCCTGACGCCCCCGCCCCAGCACAAAACCCGTACCGGCCCGACGCCCGGGCCGCGCACCATGGGCCGTATGACCGACGTACGCACCCCGCACACGCTCCATACCGCGCACACCGCCGACCTGGCCCCCGCCGAGCTGGAAGCGATCAGAGCGCTGCTGACCGCCGCTTTCGAAGGGGACTTCGACGAGGCCGACTGGGATCACACCGTGGGCGGCGTGCACGCCGTGCTGCGCGAGGGCGGCGAGCTGATCGGGCACGGCTCGGTGGTGCAGCGGCGGCTGCTGCACGGCGGGCGGGCGCTGCGCACCGGCTATGTGGAGGGCGTGGCGGTACGGGCCGACCGGCGCGGCCGGGGGCATGGCGCGGCGGTGATGGACGCGCTGGAGCGGGTGCTGCGCGGGGCGTACGAGCTGGGCGCGCTGTCCGCGTCACAGGGCGCGGCGGAGTTCTACGCGGCGCGCGGCTGGCAGCGCTGGCGGGGTCCGACGTCGGTGCTCGCCCCGGACGGCCTGCGGCGCACCGAGGAGGACGACGGGAGCACGTTCGTGCTGCCGGCGGGGGGCGCGTCCGGTGCCGCGTACGCCGGGGTGGCCGCCGGTGCGCTGGTGACCTCGTCCGGAGTGCCGCTGGATCCGGCCGGCGCTCTGGTCTGTGACTGGCGGGACGGGGATGTGTGGTGACGCGCGGCTGAGCCCTGATCCGCTTCCGGGCGGAAGCGGATCAGGGCGACTCGCCGATTTCCGGGCGGCAGCCGGGCCGGGACGGCCCGGCGCGCTTCCGGTCAGCTCACTTCAGCTCCCCGAGCGCCGCGTTGAGCCGCAGCACGTTGACGCGCGGCTCGCCCATGAAGCCGGCGAGGCGACCCTCGGTGTGCTGCGAGACCAGCTTGGCGACCAGGCCCTTGTCGAGGCCGTTGGCCTCGGCGACCCGGGCGGCCTGGAGGCGTGCGTAGGCCGGCGAGATGTCCGGGTCGATGCCGGAGGCGGAGGCGGTGACGGCGTCCACCGGGACCTTGGCCGGGGTCACCTCGTTGAACTTCGCGACCTGCGCGCGGCGCTCCCGCACCGCCTTGAGCAGGTCCTTGTCGTCCGCCGAGAGGTTGGACGCGCCGGAGATGACGATGCCCAGCTTGTCGTCGAAGCCGGCCGCGGAGGGCCGCGGCTGGAACCACTTGGGGTCCGGCAGCGGGAGCCCCGCCTTGTCCTTCTTGGCGAGGTCGTAGGTCTGCCCGTAGAGCTCGGAGCCGACGACCTTGTCGCCCTGCTTGACCTCGGAGCCGTTGGCCTTGCCGCTGAAGGCCGCCTGGGCGATTCCGGTGACGAGCAGCGGATAGATCACGCCGCAGACGACGGTCAGCACAAGCAGCGCGCGGAGCCCTGCCCCGATCAACCGGGCGGTGTTGCGTACGGAGTTGTTCATGGTGATCAGCACGCTCCTGATTCAGTGCAGCCCGGGGATGAGGGAGATGGCCAGGTCAATGATCTTGATGCCGATGAACGGCGCGATGAGCCCGCCCAGCCCGTAGACGCCGAGGTTGCGGCGCAGCATCCGGTCGGCGCTCATCGGCCGGTAGCGCACGCCCTTGAGGGCCAGCGGCACCAGCACGAGGATGATCAGCGCGTTGAAGATGACGGCCGACAGGATCGCCGACTGCGGTGAGGACAGATCCATGATGTTGAGCTTGTCGAGGCCCGGGTAGGCCACCGTGAACATCGCCGGGATGATCGCGAAGTACTTCGCGACGTCGTTGGCGATGGAGAAGGTGGTCAGCGCGCCGCGGGTGATCAGGAGCTGCTTGCCGATCCCGACGATCTCGATCAGCTTGGTCGGGTCCGAGTCCAGGTCGACCATGTTCCCGGCCTCCTTGGCGGCCGAGGTGCCGGTGTTCATGGCCACCCCGACGTCCGCCTGGGCCAGCGCGGGGGCGTCGTTGGTGCCGTCGCCGGTCATCGCGACGAGCTTGCCGCCGGCCTGCTCGCGCTTGATGAGGGCCATCTTGTCCTCGGGGGTGGCCTCCGCGAGGAAGTCGTCGACCCCCGCCTCCTCGGCTATCGCCTTGGCGGTCAGCGGGTTGTCACCCGTGATCATGACGGTCTTGATGCCCATCCGGCGCAGTTCGTCGAACCGCTCCCGCATGCCGTCCTTGACGACGTCCTTGAGGTGGATGACGCCCAGAATCCGCGCGCCGGCGGCGTCCTCGACCGCGACCAGCAGCGGGGTGCCGCCCGCCCCGGAGATGTCGCTCACGGCCCGGTCGGCGTCGGCCGGCACGGCGCCGCCGCGCTCCGAGACCCAGCTGACGACGGCCGCCGCCGCGCCCTTGCGGACCTTGGCCGGGAGCCCGTCGGGCGTCGTCAGATCCACGCCCGACATCCGGGTCTGCGCGGTGAAGGCGATGAACTCGGCGTGCTCCAATTCGCCTTCTTCGCGGGCCCGCAGGCTGTAGCGCTCCTTGGCGAGTACGACGATCGAGCGGCCCTCGGGCGTCTCGTCGGCCAGCGAGGACAGCTGCGCGGCGTCCGCCAGCTCCTCCTCGCCCGCCCCGGCCACCGGTACGAACTCGGCCGCCTGCCGGTTGCCCAGCGTGATGGTGCCGGTCTTGTCCAGCAGCAGCGTGGACACGTCTCCCGCGGCTTCCACCGCGCGGCCGGACATCGCCAGCACATTGCGCTGCACGAGCCGGTCCATGCCGGCGATGCCGATCGCGGAGAGCAGCGCGCCGATGGTGGTCGGGATGAGGCAGACGAGCAGCGCGGCCAGCACGATCATCGGCTGCGGGGCCCCGGCGTAGATCGCGAAGGGCTGCAGGGTGACGACGGCGAGCAGGAAGACGATGGTGAGCGAGGCGAGCAGGATGTTGAGCGCGATCTCGTTCGGGGTCTTCTGCCGGGCGGCGCCCTCGACCAGGGCGATCATGCGGTCGATGAAGGTCTCGCCGGGCCGTGTCGTGATCTTGATGACGACGCGGTCGGACAGCACCTTCGTACCGCCGGTCACCGCGGACCGGTCGCCGCCGGACTCGCGGATCACCGGCGCGGACTCGCCGGTGATGGCGGACTCGTCGACGGAGGCGACGCCCTCGACGACGTCCCCGTCGCCCGGGATGACGTCACCCGCCTCGCAGACCACCAGGTCGCCGACGCACAGCTCGGCGCCGGGCACCCGCTCCTCGGCGGAGCCGTTCAGCCGCCGCGCGACGGTGTCGGTCTTGGCCTTGCGCAGACTGTCGGCCTGGGCCTTGCCGCGGCCCTCGGCGACCGCCTCCGCGAGGTTGGCGAAGACGACGGTCAGCCAGAGCCAGCCGGTGATCGCCCAGCCGAACCAGTCCCCCGGGTCCTTGACCGCCAGGACGGTGGTGCCCACCGAGCCGATCTCGACCACGAACATCACCGGGGACTTGACCATCACCCGCGGGTGCAGCTTCTTGAGCGCCTCCGGCAGCACCTTGAGCAGCTGGGCCGGGTCGAAGAGGCCGCCGGAGACCCGGCCCGCGCTCTCCTGCTCCGGCGGGCGCTCGTCGCGCGCCGCTGGGCGTAGGGGGGTGGTAGTGCTCATGAGGAGAGTCCCTCCGCCATCGGGCCGAGCGCCAGCGACGGGAAGTAGGTCAGGCCGGTGATGATGAGGATCGCGCCGACCAGCAGTCCGGCGAAGAGCGGCTTCTCGGTACGCAGGGTGCCCGCGGTCTCGGGCACCGGTTTCTGCTGGGCCAGCGAGCCGGCCAGGGCGAGTACGAACACCATCGGCAGGAACCGGCCGAGCAGCATCGCGAGCCCGATCGTGGTGTTGTACCACTGAGTGTTCGCCGCGAGCCCGCCGAACGCGGAGCCGTTGTTGTTGGCGCCCGAGGTGAAGGCGTAGAGCACTTCGGAGAAGCCGTGCGCGCCGGTGTTGGTCATCGAGTCCGGCGGGGTCGGCAGCGCCATCGACAGGGCGGTGAAGCCGAGCACCAGGGTCGGGGTGATGAGGATGTAGCAGGCCGCGAGCTTGATCTCGCGGGTGCCGATCTTCTTGCCCAGGTACTCCGGCGTACGCCCCACCATCAGGCCCGCGATGAACACCGCGATGATCGCCATGACGAGCATCCCGTAGAGCCCCGAGCCCACGCCGCCGGGCGCGATCTCGCCGAGCATCATCCCCAGCAGGGTGAGCCCGCCGCCGAAGCCGGTGAACGAGGAGTGGAAGGAGTCGACCGCGCCGGTCGAGGTGAGCGTGGTGCTGACCGCGAAGATCGAGGAGGAGGCGACCCCGAACCGGGTCTCCTTGCCCTCCATCGCGCCGCCCGCCGCCTGGAGCGCCTGGCCGCCGTGGTGGAACTCGGTCCACATCATCAGCGCCGTGAAGCCCAGCCAGATGACGCCCATCGCGCCGAGGATCGCGTAGCCCTGCTTGACGTTGCCGACGAGCTTGCCGAAGGTGCGGGTGATCGAGAACGGGATCAGCAGGATCAGGAAGATCTGGAAGAGGTTGCTGAACGCGTTCGGGTTCTCGAAGGGGTGCGCGGAGTTGGCGTTGAAGACGCCGCCGCCGTTGGTGCCCGTCAGCTTGATGACCTCTTGTGAGGCGACCGCGCCGCCGTTGAGCCGCTGCGTGCCGCCGGTGAGCGTGCCCACCTCGTGGATGCCGGCGAAGTTCTGGATCGCGCCGCAGGCCACCAGCACGATCGCGCCGATCACCGAGATCGGGATCAGGATGCGTACGGTGCCGCGCACCAGGTCGGCCCAGAAGTTGCCGAGGTCGCCGGTCCTGGAGCGTACGAAGCCCCGTACCAGCGCGACGGCGACCGCGATGCCGACGGCCGCCGACACGAAGTTCTGCACCGCGAGGCCGCCGGTCTGCACGACGTGGCCCATGGCCTGCTCGCCGGAGTAGGACTGCCAGTTGGTGTTGGACACGAACGACGCGGCGGTGTTGAACGCCTGGTCCGGGCTGATGCCGGAGAACCCGAGCGAGAGCGGCAGGCCGCCCTGGACCCGCTGGAGCAGGTAGAGGAAGAGCACGCCGGCCGCGGAGAAGGCCAGCACACCGCGCAGATACGCGGGCCAGCGCATCTCGGAGTCGGGGTTCGCGCCGACGCAGCGGTAGATCCAGCGCTCCACCCGCAGGTGTTTCTTGGAGCTGTACACGGCGGCCATGTAGTCGCCGAGCGGCCGGTACGCCAGGGCGAGTGCCGCGACCAGCGCGAGCACTTGGAGCACGCCGGAGAGTATGGGGCTCATGAGGTGGCTCAGAACCTCTCCGGGAAAACGAGGGCGAGGACCAGGTAGCCCAGCAGGGCGGCGGCTACGACGAGACCGACGATGTTTTCGACCGTCATAGCTTCGCCACCCCCTTGGCGATGAGAGCCACCAGCGCGAATACCGCGATCGTGGTGACGACGAAGGCCAGGTCGGCCATCGTGTGCTCCTAGCAGAGGTACGGATGTGTCTGACCTCTGGAGCAAACCTCGCCCAAGGCGGCTTAAGCGTTTCGTTGACGCCTCCCATACGGCCCGCGCCGCCGCCTTGACGACTTCCTTACGCGCACCCCGGCCGATTCCTTACCCGCACCCCACCCGACCAGCGAAAACGCCGGTGGGCCGGACCCCTCGAACGGGGTACGGCCCACCGGCGCACGCGCTGCGGACCTTTGCGGCCGCAGTCTGGTTCAGCGGATCTCGGTGATCTCCGGACCACGGGTCAGCCGGTCGACGCCGCCCGCGAACCGCGAGCCCTCGGCCTCTTCCTGCTGGACGCCTTCCGGCACCATCTGGGCGTCCTCCGGCAGCTTGAGCACGATCGGGTCGCGCGGCGCCATCGGGGAGTCGCCGCGGACGACGACCGCGTCCTTGAAGATCTGCTCCAGCAGCCCCGCGGCCTCGGGCTGCACCGCGCCCTGGCCGGAGATGACGCCGCGCAGGAACCAGCGCGGTCCGTCGACGCCGACGAAGCGCACGACCTGCACACCGCTCTTGCCGTCCGGCAGCGTGACGGGCACCTGGGCGCGCAGCTCCCAGCCGAGCGGGCCCTCGACCTCGTCGACGACACCGCCCTGCTGGGTGATGCCGGTCGCGATCTCGTCACGCACCTCGCCCCAGATGCCTTCCTTGCGGGGCGCGGCGAACGCCTGGAGCTGCACGGCGCTGTCGCGCAGCACGACGGTCGCGGCGACGATCGCGTCACCCGCGACCTCCACCCGCAGCTCCATGCCCTCGACCCCGGGCACGTACATGCCGCCCAGGTCCACCCGGCCCTCGCCGGGGTTCTTGACCTCGGTGGAGTCCCACGGGCCGTCGGGCCGCGCGGCAGGCGGCAGGTTCACCCGGCGCTGCTCGGTGTCCGCCGCCGAGTCCTTGGCGGCCTCGTCCGAGTCCACACCGTCGGCGAGCAGCTCATCCTTGCCCTCCGCGTCCTCGGGGGCACCGCTCTTCTTGCGACGACCGAACACGTCACTGTCCTTCCCGGTCGGCAACGACCGAAGTGAGTTCATTTCCCCCGACGGGTCCGTCCAGCGAGGCATGGCCTCCGGTGGATCCGTGGCGCCCCTGGCCCCTCGCGGAGCCGGGCAGCTCAGTCACCTCGTGGAAGCGCACCTTCTCGACCTGCTGGACGACCAGTTGGGCAATCCGGTCGAATCGCTCGAACCGGACGGTCTCCCGGGGGTCGAGGTTGACCACGATCACCTTGATCTCTCCACGGTACCCGGCGTCGACCGTTCCGGGGGTATTCACGATGGAGACCCCGCACCGGGCAGCGAGGCCCGAACGCGGGTGCACGAAGGCCGCGTACCCGTCGGGGAGCGCGATGGACACCCCGGTGGGCAGCACGGTCCGCTCCCCCGGCGCGAGTTCGGCGGCCTCGGTGGTCATCAGGTCCGCGCCCGCGTCGCCGGGGTGCCCGTAGGCGGGCAGCGGCACCTCCGGGTCCAGGCGGCGGATCAGCACGTCGACGGGAGCTCTGCTCACGGGTTCACCTCGAAGGCGCGCTTGGCCCTGTCGCGGTCCGGGTCGGCCAGTGCCGCGCTGATGTCCTCGGGGCGGCCGTTCTCGATGAAGTGGTCGACCTTCACCTCGATGAAGACGGCTTGCGCGCGCACCGCGACGGGTCCGTCGGGAGCGCCGATCCGGCCGACCGCGCTGCCGTAGATCTTGCGTCCGTGCACGGCGGTGACCTCCGCGTCGAGGTGCAGCACGGTGTCCACCGGCACCGGCCGCAGGAAGTCGGTCTCCAGCCGCCCGGTCACCGCGATCACCCGCAGCAGCCAGCTCAGCGCGCCGAGCGTCTCGTCGAGCGCCGTCGCCAGCACGCCGCCGTGGGCGAGGCCGGGGGCGCCCTGATGGGCCGGTTTGACGGTGAACTCGGCGGTGACGCTCACCCCCTCGCCGGCCCGCGACGCGAGATGCAGTCCGTGCGCCTGGCCCTCACCGCAGCCGAAACACTGGTCGTAGTGCGCGCCGAGAAGTTCTCCGGGCGCGGGGGCGTCGGGGTGCCGCACCGGCGGCTTGGCGTCCGCCGGAGGCGTCAGCGATGTAGTTCGTCCACTCACGCCGGAGACCCTACCCGCGCGGGTAGCCACCGGTCGCTGCCGTGCCATGGTGGAGACCATGCAGCCCTACGAAGAACGCCTCACCGCGCCGCGCTCCTGGTGGCTCATCGCCCTGCTCGCCGGAGTCGCGGTGGCGCTCATGCTGCTGCCCTTCGGGCCGCTGGCGCTGCTCGGCGGACTGGCCGGCGGCACGGTGCTGGCCGGCGCGGGCGTGAGCTCGTACGGCTCGGTGCGCATCCGGGTGGTGGCGGGCTCGCTGGTCGCTGGAGAGGCCCGCGTCCCCCTGGAGGCGCTCGGGGACGCCGACGCGCTGGACGCCACGGAGGCGGTCGCCTGGCGCAGCTACAAGGCTGATCCTCGGGCCTTCATGCTACTGCGCAGCTACATCCCGACCGCCGTACGGGTGAAAGTGGTGGATCCGGCGGACCCGACGCCGTACCTGTACCTGTCGACGCGCGACCCGAAGGCGCTGATCGCGGCGCTCTCGGCCGTGCGGGCCTGAGGCTCCCGACCGTGCGGGGCTGACGCTCCCGGCCGTGCGGGCTGATGCTCCCGGCCGTGTCGGCCCGGTGTCCGGCGGGCGCTCAGTCCCCGATCTCCCCGGGCTTCGTCCCGAAGTGCTTGCCGGACTTGTGTTCGGACTTCTTCCCGGTCTTCTTCTCGATCTCGGCGGCCCCGGCGTCGGCCCGCTCCACAGTGATGTCGAGCGCGTCCCAGGGGACCTGGCGGGCGCGCAAGTCTTTACGGACCTTTTCCGCGATCCGCTTGGTGTCCCTGCGGTTCATCGCCGCGCCGACCGCCGCGCCGACCATGAACGGCGTCAGCATCGGCAGGTTGCGGAACGTGCGCTTGAGGATCTGCTGCCGCAGCTCGCGCTTCATCTGTCCGCCGAGCGCGGCGTTGACGCTGGCCGGCTTGGTCACCTGGATGCCGCGCTCGTCGGCCCACGCGCCCAGATACGCGGCGGCGCGCTGCCGGACGGTGCCGGGCGCGCGGATGCCGTAGACCTCGTGCAGTTCGGCGATGAGTTTGAACTCGATGGAGGCCACGCCCACGATCTCGGCGGCCATCTCGGCCGGCATGGCGGGCGGTACGGGCAGCATCGCGGCGGCGCCGATGCCCGCTCCGACGGTCGCGCTGCTCTTGGAGGCGCCGGCGACCAGCTTGTCGGCGATCTGTTCCGGGCCGAGGCCCGGGAACTGCCCCCGCAGTGTCGCGAGGTCGCGGACCGGGATGCGCGGGGCGTTCTCCATGATCCGGTCGGCGACAGCGCCGAGTCCCGCTCGCGCGCCCGCGCCGCCTTTTCTGGCCCCTCTGCCGAGCGCGGCCGCGAGCGAGGCCGTACGGCCTCGCTCGACGTTCGCTTCGATCCGCGCCGGAGAGACGGTCGCAGGTCCTTGCGTCTCGTCCGTCGCGTGTCGTTTCCCCGACAGGGCGGCGAGGTCGGCGGGCGCCTCAGTAGGTGAGTGTGCGCCGTCCGCCCGGCCTGTGCCGCCCTTGCGGTTCTTCTTTCCCCGGAACGGTGCCGAGCCTGTCACGGCCGACCCGTGCCTCAGGCCGCGCAGTCGCGGCAGATCGGCTGCCCGAGCTTGTTCTCTGCGGCCAGCTGGCTGCGGTGGTGCACCAGGAAGCAGCTCATGCAGGTGAATTCGTCGTCCTGGCGGGGCAGCACCCGGACGGACAGCTCCTCGTTGGAGAGGTCCGCTCCGGGCAGTTCCAGGCCTTCTGAGGCCTCGAACTCGTCAACGTCGACCGTCGACGTGGACTTGTCGTTCCGACGCGCCTTGAGCTCTTCGAGGCTGTCCTCGTTGAGATCGTCGTCGGTCTTGCGTGGGGTGTCGTAATCCGTGGCCATGTCGCTCTCCCCCTCGTGGGTGTGTGCGGTGTCTCCAGCGCGTAACGCGTGAGAGGCCGGACTTGTGCCCGACCTGAGGCGGAGATTTTGCCTCACATCAAGGTCTGTTACTCAATCGACACCCAACCGCACCCCCGAAAGGTGATCGGCTTGGATGGCGATCGGGACCATACACGGTCCGAATGTCGCACTTCACGCGCACCATCACGTGTACTTCCCGTGATCAAGGCTCACGGAAACCCGGATCTTCCCGGCTTTTCGGCGAGTTTGGCCGTTACGGAGAGTTGATGGCCTGAAATTTGCCCTAGTGATCGATCACACAGGGGTGAAGCGTGCACGGACCACAAAAATTCCGCCCAAAGCGAACAGGTCGAGCGTCGTGACCAAGCTGTATCCGGCATACCCGTTATGTACGGCATCTCAGACCGGGAGGGCCACCCGCATCACCAGCCCACCGCCCTCACGCGGCTCGGCGGTGATCCGGCCGCCGTGAGCGCGCGCGACAGAGCGCGCGATCGACAGCCCGAGCCCGACACCCTTGTCGCTGCCCGTTCGCTCGGTACGGAGCCTGCGGAAGGGCTCGAAGAGGTTGTCCACCTCGTACGCCGGGACCACCGGACCGGTGTTCGCGACCACCAGCAGCGCCTGGCCGGACTGCGCCGCCGTGGTGACCTCCACCCAGCCGTCCTCCGGGACGTTGTAGCGCACCGCGTTCTGCACCAGATTCAGCGCGATCCGCTCCAGCAGCACGCCATTGCCCTGCACATAGGCGGGCTGCCGCACCCCCCGCAGCTCCACGCCCTTACTCTGCGCCTCCGCCCGCGCCTGGTCCATCGCCTGCGAGGCGACCTCGGCCAAGTCCACCGGCTTGCGCTCGACGATCTGGTTCTCGCTGCGGGCCAACAGCAGCAGGCCCTCGACGAGCTGCTCGCTGCGCTCATTGGTGGCCAGCAGCGTCTTGCCCAGCTGCGCCAGCTCCGGCGACGCCTGCGGGTCCGCCATCTGCACTTCCAGCAGCGTCCGGTTGATCGCCAGCGGGGTGCGCAGCTCGTGCGAGGCGTTGGCCACGAACCGCTGCTGCGAGGTGAAGGCCCGGTCGAGCCGCTCCAGCATCTCGTCGAAGGTGTCGGCGAGCTCCTTGAACTCGTCGTCGGGACCGCCCAGTTCGATCCGCCGGGACAGGTCGGAGCCCGCCACCTGGCGGGCCGTACGGGTGATCCGCCCCAGCGGCGAGAGCACCCGGCCGGCCATCGCGTAGCCGAAGGCGAACGCGACCACGCTCAGCCCGAGCAGGGCGAGCAGCGAACGCCGCAGCAGCGACTCCAACGCGACCCGGCGCTGGTCCTGCATGCACTGGGCGAGCCCCTGCATGAACTCGTTGCTCTTGCTGCTGCCGCTCAGATCGGGACAGATGTCGCTGGTGAACTGCACCTGCGCGTTGAGGATCCGGAACGGCAGCTCATTGCCCTTGTGCAGGGCGTCCGCCGCCAGCAGATAGATGATCGTCAGCAGCACCATGCCGGCCATCAGGAACATCCCGCCGTACAGCAGGGTGAGCCGTATCCGGATGGTCGGCCGCAGCCAGGGCAGCGACTCGACGGGGCGGGGGTCCCAGGTGGGCTTGGGCGGGGTGGGCCGCGGCGGGGCGGCCGACGTCGGGGACGAGGCCATGGGCGATCAGATCCGGTAGCCGGAGCCGGGCACCGTGACGATCACGGCCGGCTCTCCGAGCTTGCGGCGCAGCGTCATCACGGTCACCCGGACCACATTGGTGAACGGGTCGGTGTTCTCGTCCCAGGCCTTCTCCAGCAACTGCTCGGCGGAGACCACGGTGCCCTCACTGCGCATGAGCACCTCCAGGACGGCGAACTCCTTCGGGGCGAGCTGGACCTCCTTGCCGTCGCGGAAGACCTCGCGCCGGTTGGGGTCGAGCTTGATGCCCGCGCGCTCCAGTACGGGCGGCAGCGCGACCGTGGTGCGGCGGCCCAGGGCGCGCACGCGGGCGGTCAGCTCGGTGAACGCGAAGGGCTTGGGGAGGTAGTCGTCCGCGCCGATCTCCAGGCCCTCGACGCGGTCGCTGACGTCACCGGAGGCGGTGAGCATCAGCACCCGGGTGGGCAGACCCAGCTCGACGACCTTGCGGCAGACGTCGTCGCCGTGGACCAGCGGGAGGTCGCGGTCCAGCACCACGACGTCGTAATCGTTCACCTCGATGCGCTCCAGGGCGGCCGCCCCGTCGTAGACGACGTCGACGGCCATGGCCTCGCGGCGCAGTCCGGTTGCCACGGCATCGGCGAGCAGTTGCTCGTCCTCGACGACGAGTACGCGCACGTCGCTGTCCTTCCAGTGAGCCCTTACGGGCAGGTGATGAGACCACCATCCTGCCTCGACGAGCCATAAACCGGCGGTAAGGGGGGCCGGCGCCCGCCCGGATCGGGATTCCGGAGATTTCCTGGAGTAGCGAGGTTTCCGCTCCGCGCGGGCTGGGGACGACCAATGCACACCCGCGATCACGCCTTGTCGACGGCACGCCACGCCTTACCGCCGTTCACAGGGGCCACGCACGTGATCGCCCCGCCGTCGGCACACCCCCATGTGCCATTCGACCCACGACGAGGGGGCGCACGCACCATGGACGCGTTCACCGCAGGAATTCTGCACCGCATACAGAGCACCGAGAACGATCTGGCCCGCGCCCGCGAGAGTGGGGATGACTTCCTCGCCGAGGTGGAGCAGGCAGAACTGGACGACCTGCGTCGACTGGCCGCCGATCATGGCGTCCAGGTCGGAGCTTCGGTCGGCTGACCCTTTCCGATCCGGATCATCGGCTGATCCAGAAGCACAGGCTGAAGATCTGGTGAACACGAGCGAAAGCCCCGGCACCACGGTACCGGGGCCTTTTCGTGCGCCCGAAGCCCTGCTGTACGCCCCTGCGGAGCGCGTCCCGGCAGGTCAGCGGGCCGGCAAGCCAGCGGGTCAGTCGTGCCAGGCGCCCAGTTCGTCGAGCAGCGGCTGGAGCTGCGCGAAGAGGCCGGGTGAGGCGGCGACGGTCAGCTCGTTGGAGGCGTCGAGGCCCGGCCGCCCCCCGGTGCGGGCGCCCGCCTCGCGGGCCACCAGCGCGCCGGCCGCGTAGTCCCAGGGGTTGAGCCCGCGCTCGTAGTAGCCGTCGAGCCGGCCGCAGCCCACGTCGCAGAGGTCGATCGCGGCGGAGCCGGAGCGCCGGATGTCCCGCACTCTCGGCAGCAGCGTGCGGACCACGTCGGCCTGGGCGGCGCGGCGCTCGGTGAGGTAGCCGAAGCCGGTCCCCAGCAGCGCCTGCTCGAAGGGGGGCGTGGGGCGGCAGTGCACGCGCTCCCCGTTCGCGTACGCGCCCGAGCCGAGCAGCGCGTGATACGTCTCACGCCGCATCGGCGCCTCGACGACGCCGACGACGGTCTCGCCGTCCCGCTCGGCCGCGATGCTGACGGCCCAGGAGGGCAGCCCGTAGAGGTAATTGACGGTGCCGTCGATCGGGTCGATCACCCAGCGCACCCCGCTCGTGCCCCGCACGTCGGCCCCCTCCTCGCCCAGCAGGCCGTCGTCCGGACGCTGTTCGGCGAGGAAGCCGGTGATCAGCTTCTCGGCGGCGATGTCCATCTCGGTGACGACGTCGATCGGGCTGGACTTGGTGGCGGACACCCCCAGGTCGGCGGGGCGCCGCTCACGCAGCATCGCCCCCGCCGTCCTGGCCGCTTCCAGAGCTATGTCGAGCAGTCGGGCGTTGAGCGGGTCGGTCATGGTGCTCCTTGCTCGTCGTCTGCATACGGGTGCGTACGGGTGCGTACGGGCTCCGGATACGGGCCGTCGGCTGCCGCCGTACGGATCACGCGTACGCGCTGTCGGCGCCCGCGGCCGCGGGCTTGGGCGCCCGGGCCGGGCAGCAGCCGACCGGGCACAGGTCATGGCTCGGACCGAGCGCCCCCAGCGCGCAGCGCTCCGGCGCGCGCCCCCGCTCGGCCGCCGCGCGCTCCAGCACGAGATCCCGTACGGCCGCCGCGAAGCGCGGATCGGCCCCGACGGTCGAGGAACGGGCCACCGGCATCCCCAGCTCGGCCGCCTTCGCCGCCGCCTCGGTGTCGAGGTCGAACTTGACCTCCATATGGTCCGACACGAAGCCGATCGGGACCATCACCGCGGCCGGGACGCCCTCGGCGTGCAGCGTCTCCAGGTGCTCGCAGATGTCGGGCTCCAGCCACGGGATGTGCGGGGCGCCGCTGCGCGACTGGTAGACGAGCCGCCACGGGTGCTCGACGCCGGTCTGCTCGCGCACCGCGTCCGCGATCACCCGCGCGACGTCCAGGTGCTGCGCGACATACGCGCCGCCGTCCCCGTGCCCGTCGGCCGGACCGGAGGCATCGGCGGCGGCGGTCGGGATGGAGTGCGTGGTGAACGCCAGGTGCGCGCCGTCCCGTACGTCCCGCGGCAGCTCCGCGAGCGAGGCGAGCACCCCGTCGACCATGGGCCCGATGAAACCCGGGTGGTTGAAGTAGTGCCGCAGCTTGTCGACGCGCGGCGGACGCAGCCCCTCGCCCTCCAGCACGGCGAGCGCCTCCGCGAGGTTCTCCCGGTACTGCCGGCAGCCGGAGTAGGAGGCGTAGGCGCTGGTGGCCAGCACCAGGACGCGACGACGGCCGTCCACGGCCGCCTCCCGCAGCACGTCGGTCAGATACGGCGCCCAGTTGCGGTTGCCCCAGTAGACCGGCAGCTCCAGCCCGGACTCGGCGAAGTCCTCGCGCAGCGCGTCGAGCAACTCGCGGTTCTGCGCGTTGATCGGGCTGACCCCGTCGAACAGGAAGTAGTGCTGTCCCACCTCCTGGAGGCGTTCGCGGGGGATGCCGCGGCCGCGTGTGACGTTCTCCAGGAACGGCACCACCTCGTCCGGGCCCTCGGGCCCTCCGAAGGAGAGCAGCAGCAGGGCGTCGTACGGACCGGGGTTCGGAGCATCGGACATGCTTTTGATCCTGCCATCCGCCCTCCGCACGCCGGAAACCAGGATGAAGAGCTGACCGCAGCGCCCGTAAGCTGTACCGGCCACTTACATTCCTTACCGGCGGAGCGCTCTCCTTGCCCAGTCCCTACCGCGAGATTTTCGCCGCACCCGGCTCCAAAGGGTTCTCCACGGCCGGTTTTCTCGGCCGGATGCCGCTGTCCATGATGGGCATCGGCATCGTCACGATGGTCTCTCAGCTCACCGGGCGGTACGGGCTGGCCGGCGCGCTCGCCGCCACGCTCGCGCTGTCCGCCGCCGTGCTCGGCCCGCAGATCTCGCGGCTGGTCGACCGGCACGGGCAGCGCCGGGTGCTGCGGCCCGCCACGCTGGTCGCGATCGCCGCCGTCGCGGGGCTGCTGCTGTGCGCGCAGAAGGGGTGGCCGGACTGGACCCTGTTCGTCTTCACTGCCGCGGCGGGGAGTGTGCCGAGCGTCGGCTCGATGATCCGGGCCCGCTGGGCGGCGATCTACCGTGACGCGCCGCGCGAGCTGCACACCGCCTATTCCTTTGAATCCGTCATCGACGAGGTGTGTTTCATCTTCGGGCCGATCATCTCCATCGGCCTGTCCACCGCCTGGTTCCCGGAGGCGGGGCCGCTGCTCGCCGCGGGCTTCCTGGCGGTCGGTGTCTTCTGGCTCACCGCGCAACGCGCGACCGAGCCCGTGCCGCACCCGCGCGAGCACCACAGCGCGGGCTCCGCGCTCCGCTCCCCCGGGCTCCAGGTGCTGGTCGTCACGTTCGCCGCGACCGGCGCGATCTTCGGCTCGATCGACGTGGTGACGGTCGCCTTCGCCGAGGAGCGGGGCCATCAGGCCCTCGCGAGCCTGGTGCTGGCCGTGTACGCGTCGGGGTCCTGCCTGGCGGGCGCGGTCTTCGGACTGCTGCATCTCAAGGGGGCCGCCTCGCGCCGCTTCCTGCTGGGCGTGTGTGCGATGGCCCTGAGTATGATCCCTCTCCAACTGGTCGGGAACCTGCCGTTTCTGGCCGTGGCGCTCTTTGTCGCGGGCCTGTCCGTCGCACCGACGATGGTCACCACCATGGCCCTCGTCGAGCAACACGTACCGCGCGCGAAGCTGACCGAAGGCATGACCTGGACGAGCACCGGACTGTCGGTCGGGGTGGCGCTCGGCTCGTCGGCCGCCGGTTGGGTGGTCGACGCCTCCGGCGCCGCAGCGGGGTACGCGGTGCCGACGGTGGCCGGAGCGGTCGCGGCGGCGGTCGCGTTCCTGGGCTACCGCCGGCTCCGGCCGGCGCCGCAGCGGGAGGGGTCTGGCGCACATGACCGTAAAGAGCAGCAGCACCTGGCGTAACTGGGCGGGCAACGTGGCCGCCCGGCCCGCCCGGGTAGTGGCTCCGTCGTCCGCCGCGGAGCTGGCCGCGGCGGTGAAGTCCGCCGCCGGGGCGGGGTTGCGGGTGAAGGCCGTCGGCACCGGTCACTCCTTCACCGCGGCGGCAGCCACCGACGGCCTGTCGATACGGCCGGACCGGCTCGTCGGCATCCATGCGATCGACCGCGCGGCCGGCACGGTGACCGTCGCCTCGGGCACCCCCTTGCGGCGGCTGAATCAGACCCTCGCCGCCCACGGCCTGTCGCTGACCAACATGGGCGACATCATGGAGCAGACCGTCGCGGGGGCGACCAGCACCGGCACCCATGGCACCGGCCGGGACTCCGGCTCGACCGCCGCCCAGATCCAGGGCCTGGAGCTGGTCACGGCGGACGGCTCGGTGCTGAACTGCTCGCGCGAGGAGAACCCGGAGATCTTCGCCGCCGCCCGGCTGGGCCTCGGCGCGCTGGGCGTGATCACCGCGATCACCTTCGCGGTCGAGCCGGAGTTCCTGCTGACCGCGCGCGAGGAGCCGATGAGCTTCGACCGCGTCACTGCCGACTTCGATCAACTCGTGGCCGAGAATGAGCACTTCGAGTTCTATTGGTTCCCGCACACCGGCAACTGCAACACCAAGCGCAACAACCGCAGCGCGGGCCCCGCCGCCCCGGTCGGCCGCGTGAGCGGCTGGATCGAGGACGAGTTGATGTCCAACGGCCTCTTCCAGACGGTCTGCGCGCTGGGCCGGGCGGCTCCCGCCACCATTCCGGGCATCGCCAAGGTCTCCAGCCGCGCCCTGTCCGCGCGCACCTATACGGACATCCCCTACAAGGTCTTCACCAGCCCGCGCCGGGTCCGCTTCCTGGAGATGGAGTACGCGCTGCCGCGCGCCGCTGCCGTCGAGGCGCTGCGCGAGCTGAAGAGCATGGTCGAGCGCTCGGCGTTCCGGGTCAGCTTCCCGGTCGAGGTGCGGACCGCGCCCGCCGACGACGTCTGCCTCTCCACCGCCTCCGGCCGGGACACCGCGTACATCGCCGTGCACATGTACCGGGGGACGCCGCACGAGGCGTACTTCAGCGCCGCCGAGCAGATCATGACCGCGCACGGCGGACGCCCGCACTGGGGCAAGCTGCACAGCCGCGACGCGGACTATCTGGCCGGGGTGTATCCGCGGTTCGGCGAGTTCACGGCGCTGCGGGACCGGTTGGACCCGCAGCGCCTCTTCGCCAACGACTACCTGCGGCGCGTGCTCGGCGACTGAGCGCGGGTCACGGGGTGGCCCCGGCGCCGTTCTGTCCGGCGCCGCCCAGGTCCTCGGCGCCCGTGCCGCTGTCGCCCTCGTCGCCGGCGCCACCGGTGCTGCCCGGGTCGGGGCTGCCGGTGCCGCTCTTCGTCGGGGTCGGCGTCGGCGTCGGGGTGGGCTTCTTGTCGCCGCCGGTCGAGCCCGGCTCGCTCGTACCGGGCGTCGGCTCCCCAGTGCCGCCCGATCCGGAATCGTCCGGGTCGGGGGTGGCGGAGCCGTCCGTCGATCCGTCGCCGGTCGAGCCGTCCGGGGACGGCGAGGTCGAGGGCGCGGGGTCGGGCCGGGGGGCCGACCGGGGAGAGACCGAGTTGCTCAACGTCGTGCCGCGGTCGTCGCCGCCCCACACGTTCGACACCGGTCCGTCGGAGAGCCACTCGACTCCGGTGACCGCGCCCATCGCGAGGGCGAACACGGCCGCCGCCCCGAGCGCCGGCCGCTTCCAGCCGCGCATCCGGGTGCCGTGCCGGGTGCCGTCGGTGAACTCGTCCGGACCGTCTTGGGAACCGGAGGCGGCGACAGAACCGGAGCCGGATTCGGGGCCGAGATCCGGACCCGTACCGAATGTGGACGCCGACGCGGCGGGCCCGGCGCCGGGCATCGGCCCGACCTGGCCCAACAGCTGCGTCTTGTCGCCGGCCCGGCCCAGCGGCCGGGTGTGCTCCCCGGCCTGCGGGATCAGCTGCGTCGCGTCACCGGCCCGCGGCAGCATCTGCGTCGCGTCCCCGCCCGCCGGAGGGATCCGCGTCGCGGCCGGATCGCGGCTGACGGCGGGGAGCACCGTGGTCGCGTCATGGCGTGGGTCGAGGAGCGGCGAGGCGCGGGCCGACTGGCCGGTGTCCCGGCGGGGCCCGGCCCCGGACGCCTCGTCCGGTCTGGGCCGGGTGTGCACCTGGACCGTGACTTCGCGTATCTGCTCGCCCGTGCGCTTGAACAGATGCTGGAAGATCGTGCCGCCCGCGGTGGCCACCACGCTCACCACACCGGCGCCGATGATGGTCCCGTAGACCCCGAGCTTGGAGGCAAGCACCGCTGCCGCCACAGCCGCCAACGCACTCCCGGCGACCTGCGCGACGCTCAGTTCGAGGCGCTTGGTCTGCTGATTTGTCTCGCTTTCGCCTCTGACGCGCATCTCCAGCCCTTGATAGCCCTTTCCATCCACTTGCACTAGGAAGAGACCATTGGGCGGAGCGGATAGTTCCAGATCTGGCGATTCTGTGAAGAACGCCACGCGGGGCGGGCCGCGCGCGGGCGCGAAACGGATTCAACTCCCTTGCGCCACGAGAACTTCGGCGGCGCGGCGGGCCACCCGGGTGGCCCAAATGGAGTACTGTGGCGAGCCCTGGCACCGGTATCCCGTCCGGCCGCCCGGACTTGCGGGAGAGGCGGACATGGCACTCACCCCAAGAGCGCCGTCCCTCAGTACGGGCAGCCGCTGCGCAGGGCAACCGATACGGTCACTTTGCGTTGCCAATGGGTAACCGTGTCATAACGGTGAGTCAGGGCCGAAGCCCGACACGCCAGGCAACACGGCAATGTTGTGGCGGGCCGCATCCGGACAGGCCACACTCGTCTAGCGGAAGCAGCGACGCACGTGACGTCGGCAGGCACCACACGGGAGGTCCCCATGCCCGAACTGCGTGTCGTGGCCGTCAGCAACGACGGCACACGGCTGGTGCTCAAGGCTGCCGACAGCACGGAGTACACCCTCCCCATCGATGAGCGGCTGCGCGCCGCGGTCCGCAACGACCGCGCCCGGCTCGGCCAGATCGAGATCGAGGTGGAGAGCCACCTCCGCCCCCGCGACATCCAGGCCCGGATACGTTCCGGCGCCTCCGCGGAGGAAGTCGCCCAGCAGGCCGGCATCCCCGTCGATCGCGTACGACGCTTCGAGGGCCCGGTGCTCGCGGAGCGCGCCTTCATGGCCGAGCGCGCCCGCAAGACGCCCGTCCGCCGCCCCGGCGAGACCACCGGACCACAGCTCGGCGATGTCGTCGCCGAGCGGATGATGCTGCGCGGCGCCGAGAAGGAGACCGCCCAGTGGGACTCCTGGCGTCGCGACGACGGCACCTGGGAAGTGCTGCTCGTCTACCGCGTGGCCGGCGAGCCGCACGCGGCGAGCTGGACCTACGACCCGCCGCGGCGGCTGGTCCAGGCCGTCGACGACGAGGCGCGATCCCTCATCGGCGAGACCGACGACGCGCCCGAGCCCAGCTTCCCGTTCGTGCCGCGCATCGCCCGGCTGCCCCGCGACCGTCCGATGGACCGCGCGGGCCTGCCCGACCGCTCCACGAACCGGGTGCCCGAGCTCGACGGCCCGTCGCGCTCCGCCGAGAACGAGGAGCGCGACTCGCTCACCAGCCTGCTGGAGGCGGTGCCCAGCTTCCGGGGCGACATGATCGTCCCGGACATGGTCAAGCCGCCGCTGCCGCCGAACCCGCCGTCCAGCGAGCCCGACCAGCCGTCGACCGAGCCGGAGATCTCCGAGCCGCCGGCCGCCGCGGCGAGCGTCGGGGCGGGCTCCGCCTACGCGGACGTCCTGATGCCGCGCGCGGTCGCCGGCCACCGCGACCGGCTCACCGGC
>NZ_JAYMZR010000018.1:0-973 GCF_035828615.1 Streptomyces sp. H27-D2
GCAGGGCCGCGCCCGCTCCCCCGGCGGCGAGCGCGGGGCCGTCCGGGGCGTCTTCGGTGTCGGGGCGGGGCGTGGGGCCCGCGCCGAAGTAGCGCTTCCCGTACGCGGCGGAGGCGGGCCGCTGCGGTTGCGGGCGCAGCTTCGCGGCTGCCTCGATCGCCGCAGCCGGGTCGACCATGCCGGTGCCGAGTTCGTCGCTGCGGCCTCCCTCGGGCCGGTCCCGGGCGGTGTCCGCGATGAGTTGCTTGACCTGGGCCGGGCTCAGGTCGGGGTGTACGGAGCGGAGCAGCGCGACGGCCCCCGAGACGAACGCGGACGCCGCGCTGGTCCCCCAGCCCTCGTAGTAGCGCCGGTCGGGATTGGCGATGACCACGTCCACGCCGGGCGCGTTGACCGTGGCGTACCAGCGGCGGGTGGAGAAGGCGGCCCGGGAGCCGTAGCGGTCGACGGCCGTCACCGCGATCACGCCGGGGTAGGCGGCCGGGTACGAGACGTGGTCGCCCTTCTCGCCGCCGTTGCCCGCCGAGGCGACCACCACGACGCCCTTGCCCAGCGCGTACTGGACGGCGGCGTCCTCGCGGCGGTCCGGGTGCGCGGTCTCGCTGTCGTCGCCCAGCGAGAGGTTGATGACGTCGGCGCCGTGGTCGGCGGCCCAGCGGATGCCGTCGGCGAGCGCTCCCGAGCGGGCGCTGCGCGATTTCTTCCGCTGCGGGTCGCCGTCCTCCAGGATCACCCGGACCGGGAGGATCTTCGCGTCGGGGGCGACTCCGAGCACTCCGTCGGCGTTGCCCGCGCCATGGCCGCGCCCGGCGATGATGCCGGCCATCGCCGTGCCGTGCTCGGCCCACGAGGACTCGCCGGGGCCCGCGCCGAAGCCGATGAGGTCCTTGCCCGTCAGCACCTGCCCCTTGAGGTCCGGGTGGTCGGTGTCCACACCGGTGTCCAGTACGGCGACGGTCGTCCCCTCGCCCGA
>NZ_JAYMZR010000018.1:983-24384 GCF_035828615.1 Streptomyces sp. H27-D2
TTGCTGATCCCGTATGGCGTCCGCTTGGGCGGGCAGGGCGGGCAGCACGGCGAAGGTGACGGCGGTCAGCAGGGCGAGCGTGCGGGCGCGCGGGAGGGGCGTGCGGAGCGGCTTGTTCGCGGTCATCGGGGCGGCTCCGTCGCTCGGTCGGCGGCCTTGCGCAGCAGCCGCTCGACGCGGCCCGCGATGCCGTGCGCGTCGTGCCCGAGGCCGGACTGCCCCGCGGTCGCGGTCGAACCGGAGCGCGTCACCTCGGCGGCGGGGCGCGGGTCGGCGACCTCGCGGCCGTCGGCGAAGCCCGAGACCGCGTAGACGACGGCGGGGACGTCGGTCAGCACGCCCAGCGTCCAGCTCGCGCGCTGCGCCGCACCGAAGCCGGCGGCGGCGGTGCCCTCGGCCCGGTAGGGACGCGGCAGCAGATCGCCGCGCCCGGCGAGGTCCTCGCGTGCGAACCGCTTGTGCAGCGCCCGCATCCCGTCGCGGTCGGCCTTGGTGAACACGATGCCGACGGTGGTGACGCCGCTGCTGGTGGCGTCGACGTAGGTGGCGCGCAGCAGCCGCTTGCAGCCGACCGGGGAGAGCGCCTTCGCGAGCAGCGGGTCGAACGCGTCGGCGCAGCCGCTGTCCGGGGCCACCGCGACCCTGGTCCAACGCCGGTCCGCGCCGCCCGGTCCCGCACGTTCCCCGCGCAGCGTGCGCGGGAACAGTTCGTCCACGGGCACGTTGTGCCAGAGCGCCCGTGCCGTGGTGTATCCGCTGCCGGACGCCGGGTCGTCGTCCGGGTCGCCGCTCAGCCAGATCCCGGTCGCGGCGCCGCCGGTCAGTCCGAGGCCCAGTACGAGGCAGAGCAGCGCGGCGGCCATCCGGGCGGGCGTCCGGCGCGGGCGGTTCGGCGGGCGCACGGCCGTGCTCGTCGCCGGGCGGCTCGGCCATACCTCGTGCCAGAGCGGCTCGGTGGGCGGCTTCGTCGCCGGAGGCGCTCCGGGCGGCGCTGCTCGTAGGGGCGTTCCGAAGGCCGCGCCGGTGATGGTCACAGCGGTCTCCTCAGGACGCGGGGCGGTCCTGGGCGGAGAGGGGCGCGCTGCCCTGGAGGCCCTGGCCGCCGGGGAGTCGGAGGTGAGCGGGGGCATGGCGGCGGTCGTTCCGGCAGCTGTTCCGCCGCTCGGTCCCCCGCCGGCCGTGCCGCGCGGGGGCGCGCTCGCGCCGGCGTACGGCGTGCTGCCCGCGCCGGCGCTCGGCGACGCGTTCGCGCCGGTGCGGGCGGCTGCGCGCCGGGCGGCCGACGGGGCGGCCCGTGGGCCGGCTGCGGCGCTTGGCGGGTGCGGCGGGGCGGCCGGTTGACGCGGGATCACGTGTTCCGGCACGACCGGCGGGGCGCTGGGGCGCGGGGGCGTCGTCGGCGCGGGGCGCACCGGAGGCCGGGGAGGAGGCGTCGGGGCCGGTGCGTGACCGGGGGCGGCGCGGTGGCTCGCCGGGGGCGGTGGTGCGCTGGGGCGCGGCGGTATCGGGTGGGTCTGGAGGCGCTGACGCGGCGCGGCCTCCTGAGGGGAGCCGACGCGCTCGGCTTCCGTACTCACGCGCTCCCCCTCGCACCCTTCGCGACCTGGTCACCGTCCCGCCCGACCGGCAGTTGACACAGGCCGGTTCGGGCCCGTCCGTCCATGTTCGTCCCATGGACCCGCGCGCTGCCGGCCTGCCGATCGTGATCGGCGACGTTCGCGCCACTCTACGGGCTGCGCGGGCTGCCGGGGGAGCCCGCCGCCGGTCGTGACCGGTCTGTCCCGATCACACCTCTACCCAGCGGTAATGACGTTCTGGCAAGCTGCCCACATGTCCGACACTGCTGCCGACCGAGCCCGCTACGACCGGGCCACCGCCCATCTGGACGCCCCTGTGGCCGTCGTCGACCTGGAGGCTTTCGACGCGAACGCGGACGACCTGGTCCGCCGCGCGCAGGGCAAGCCGATCCGGGTGGCGAGCAAGTCGGTGCGCTGCCGGTCGCTGCTGGAACGGGTGCTGGGTCGCGAGGGATTCGCCGGGATCATGAGCTTCACCCTCGCCGAGTCGCTGTGGCTGGCCAGGTCGGGCTTCGAGGACGTGCTGCTCGCCTACCCGTCCGCCGACCGGGAGGGCTTCGCCGAGCTGACCGCCGATCCGAAGCTCGCCGCCGCGGTGACCGTGATGGTGGACGACGTCTCGCAGCTCGCGCTGATCGACGCGGCCCGCGCGGGCGGCGCCGAAGAAGTGCGGGTCTGCCTGGAGTTGGACACCGCGCTGGAGCTGCTGGGCGGCCGGGTGCGGATCGGCGCCCGCCGCTCGCCGCTGCGGCAGCCCGGGCAACTCGCCGAGCTGGCCCGGTCGATCGGCCGCCGGCCGGGGTTCCGGGTGGTGGGGCTGATGGCGTACGAGGGGCATGTGGCCGGGGTCGGCGACTCGATCGCCGGGCGGCCGGTGCGCTCGCGCGCGATCCGGCTGATGCAGAGCGCCGCGCGCCGTGAGCTGGCGACGCGCCGGTCCGAGGTGGTGCGGGCCCTGCGGAGCGTGTCCGACCTGGAGTTCGTGAACGGCGGCGGCACGGGCAGTGTGCAGCACACCGCGGCCGAGGAGGCGGTGACGGAGATCGCGGCGGGCTCCGGCCTGTTCGTGCCGCGTCTGTTCGACAACTACACCTCGTTCCGGGGCCGCCCGGCGGCGCTGTTCGCGCAGCCGGTGGTACGGCGTCCCGGCGTGGGCGTGGTGACGGTCCTCGGCGGCGGCTACCCGGCGTCCGGAGTGGCCGGGCCGGACCGGCTGCCGGTGCCGTACCTCCCCACCGGGCTGCGCTACGACCCGCAGGAGGGGCCGGGCGAGGTGCAGACCCCGCTGCTGGGCGGGCCCGCCGACGATCTGCTGATCGGCGACAAGGTGTGGTTCCGGCACGCGAAGGCCGGCGAGATGTGCGAGCGCTTCGAGACGCTGCGGCTCATCGAGGGGGACCGGGTCGTGGAGTCGGCGCCGACGTACCGCGGCGAGGGCCGCACTTTTCTGTAGCCCCGACTTTTCCATGGCCCTGTGGTCGCACGGCACAGCTCCCCCGGACCGGCGGTCCGGGGGAGCTTCCGGCGACAGCCGGCGAGCCGCCGCGCCGAAGTGGCCGCCCGGCGTCAGACGGTGTCGCTGTCGCCGCTGCCGCCGTCGATGGCCTTGACGCCCTTGACGATCTCGTCCATCACCTTCAGCGACGGCCCCTGGTCGCTCGCGTCGAAGCCGAAGCGCAGCACGACCAGGCTCTGCGAGCCGGTGGGCGCGGGGAACACCACGGACTGGACGTAGCCGCCGTCGCCCTTCTCGGTGTCGAGCTTCCAGCGGACCAGATAGCCCTTCTGCCCGGCGACGGTGACCGCTTCGGACTTGAGCTTCTTGTGCGACTTGATGCCGCCGTACATCTGCTTCTCGGTCAGCGGGTCCTTGCCGTAGGACTCCTCCGCGTTCTGCTCGATGTCCTCCTTGGCGACGCCCTCGGCGGTGTCCGCCTTGTAGCCCGTGGCCGTATTGGTGAAGACGCCGCCGCGCACACACATGCCCGAGTTCTTCTGCGGGCAGGTGTAGTCGTCCTTGGTGAGGCCCGCGCCGCCGGAGTCGCTGCGGCCCTGCCGCCAGTCCTTCGGGGCCGGCAGCGTGATGCCGTTGAGCTGGTCCTCCACGACGTTCGGGTCCTGGCTGGGCGTCGGGGCGGGCTCCTCCGTCCGCTGCTCCTCCGGCGAGGGCTTCGCGGAGGTCGCGCTCGGCTTGGGCTCGGCTTCGTTGCCGCTGTCGTCGTCCTGGTTCAGCAGGACGACGCCGCCGACGATGGCCGCGACCAGGACGACCGCGCCGACGATGGCCGCGATCATCGGTCCGCGCCGCCGCCCGCCGCCGTTCCCGCCCGTGCCGCCGGGCGGCATCCCGTAACCGGGGGCGGGCGCTCCGGACGGCCCGAGCGGCTGCGCCGGGCCGAAACCGGGCTGCTGCTGTGCCGGCGGAGGCTGCTGCGGCTGCTGTACGGGCGCGTACGCGGCGCCCTGCGCGGCTCGGGTGTGGTCGGTCCACGCGGAGCCGTCCCACCAGCGCTCCAGAAGCGGGCCGTTGCCTGTGTGCCCTGGGTCTGGATACCAGCCGGGCGGGGTCGTCATACTCACGCGGTCACCTTATGGGTAAGCCTTCCCATCAGTACACGTGCGTCCCACCCGTAACGGCTGCCGGGCGTCGCGCGACGCCCGGCAGCAGTCCGGCAGCAGTCCGGAGTCTCCCGCTCCGAAGGGCTCGCGCCGCTACACCGGGGTGACGTAGGCCCCCGCGATGCCGCCGTCCACCAGGAATTCGGCGGCGTTGACGAACGAGGAGTCGTCGCTGGCGAGGAAGGCGACCGCGCCGGCGATCTCCTCCGGCTCGGCGAACCGGCCGACGGGCACGTGCACCAGCCGGCGCGCGGCCCGCTCCGGGTCCGTCGCGAAGAGCTCCTTGAGCAGCGGGGTGTTGACCGGGCCGGGGCAGAGCGCGTTGACCCGGATGCCCTCGCGGGCGAACTGGACGCCCAGCTCGCGGGACATCGCGAGCACCCCGCCCTTGGAGGCGGTGTAGCTGATCTGCGAGGTGGCGGCGCCCATCTTCGCCACGAAGGACGCGGTGTTGATGATCGAGCCCCTGCCCTGCTCCCGCATGTAGGGCAGGACGTACTTGCAGCAGAGGTAGACGGAGGTGAGGTTGACCTCCTGGACGCGCCGCCAGGCGTCGAGTCCGGTGGTCAGGATCGAGTCGTCGTCGGGCGGTGAGATGCCCGCGTTGTTGAAGGCGATGTCGACCGAGCCGTAGGTGTCGAAGGCGGTCTTGTAGAGCGCTTCGACCTGCTCCTGATCGGTGACGTCGACCTGCACGAAGAGCCCGCCGACCTCGGCGGCGGCGGCCTTGCCCGCGTTCTCGTCGATGTCGGCGCAGACGACGTTCGCGCCCTCGGCGGCGAAGCGGCGGGCGGTGGCGAGGCCGATGCCGCTGCCGGCTCCGGTGATCACGGCGGTGCGGCCGACAAGGCGGCGGCAGACGTTGGTGTCGGTCATCGTGGTCATTCCTCCGTGCTGATGAAGACGTTCTTGGTCTCGGTGAAGGCCGCGAGGGCGTCGGGGCCCAGTTCCCGGCCGAGGCCGGATTCGCGGAATCCGCCGAAGGGGGTCGAGTAGCGCACCGCGCTGTGCGAGTTGACGGACAGGTTGCCCGCCGCGACGGCACGCGACATGCGCAGGGCGCGGCCTACGTCGCGGGTCCAGATCGACCCGGACAGTCCGTACGGGGTCGCGTTGGCCAGCCGTACGGCGTCGGCCTCGTCGTCGAAGGGGAGCAGTACGGCCACCGGGCCGAAGATCTCCTCGACGGCCACCGGCTCGTCGGCCGTGGCGGGGGTCAGGACGGTCGCCGGGTACCAGAAGCCCTTGCCGCCGGGCGCTTCGCCGCGGATCGCGGCGGTGGCGTTCTGCGGGACGTAGGAGCGCACCCGGTCCCGCTGGGCGGCCGAGATGAGCGGGCCCATGCCGGTGGCGGGGTCGGCGGGGTCGCCGACGGTGACGGCCCGGACGGCGGGCTCCAGCAGTTCCAGGAACCGGTCGTAGACACTCCGTTGGACCAGGATGCGGCTGCGGGCGCAGCAGTCCTGGCCGGTGTTGTCGAGGAAGGCGCCGGGCGCGGCGGCGGCGGCGCGCTCCAGGTCGGCGTCGTCGAAGACGATGTTGGGGCTCTTGCCGCCGAGTTCGAGGGTCACCCGCTTCACGCCGGCCGCGCACTTGGCCATGATCTGTTTGCCGACCGGGGTGGAGCCGGTGAAGACGACCTTGGCCACGCCGGGGTGTTCGACCAGGGCGTTGCCCACCACCGGTCCCGCGCCGGGCAGCACCTGGAAGAGTCCCTCGGGCAGCCCCGCCTCCAGCGCGAGCGCGGCGAGCCGCAGCGCGGTCAGCGGGGTCGTCTCGGCGGGCTTGAGGATGACGGCGTTGCCGGCGGCGAGCGCGGGGGCGGCGCCCCAGGCGGCGATCGGCATCGGGAAGTTCCACGGCGCGATCACCACGACGACGCCGAGCGGTTCATGGAAGGTGACGTTCAGTCCGCCCGCCACCGGGATCTGCCGGCCGCTGAGCCGCTCGACTCCGCCGGCCGCGTAGTCGAGCAGGTCGCGGACGTTGCCGGCCTCCCAGCGGGCGTTGCCGATGGGGTGGCCCGCTTCGCGGACCTCCAGCTGGGCGAGTTCTTCCAGGTGGTCGTCCACGACGATCGCGAAGCGGCGCAGCAGCCGCGCCCGGTCGGCGGGGGCGAGCGCCGCCCAGGCCCGCTGGGCTCTCGCGGCCCGCAGGACTGCGGCGTCGGCGTCGGCCGGGGTCGAGGCGGGGACAGTGGCGATGACTTCTTCGGTCGCCGGGTTCAGTACGCGGTGCTCCGCGACATGGTGCTCCGCGGCGTCGTGCTCTGCCGCGTGGTGCTCTGGGCCGCCCTGTTGGGCGCGGTGCTCGGACAAGCTGCTTTCTCCTGTGCTGGGGTTCTCCAGGATCGTGGTCCCGGGCCGTCTCCCGGCCCGACCCGCCGCGTCGGGCGGGTCCGCCGTCACATGCGTTCGAAGGACCGGAAGCGCTCCCAGTCCGTGACGGCCGCGTCGTATGCCTTCTGCTCGACGTTCGCCATGTGCAGGTAGTGCTCGACGACCTCGTCGCCGAAGGCGGCGCGGGCGATGGGGCTCGCCTTCCAGCGCTCGGCGGCCTCCCGCAGGCTGGTGGGGACGTGGGCCGCGTCGCCGTCGTAGGCGTTACCGGTGCACGCCTCGGGGAGTTCGAGCTTGTTCTCCACGCCGTACAGGCCCGCCGCGACCATGCCGGCGACCGCGAGGTAGGGGTTCACGTCGCCGCCGGGCAGCCGGTTCTCGAAGCGGTGGGACGGGCCGTGGCCGATGACGCGCAGCGCGCAGGTCCGGTTGTCCGGGCCCCAGGCGACGGCGGTGGGCGCGAAGGAGCCGGGCCGGAAGCGCTTGTAGGAGTTGATGTTGGGGGCGTAGAGCAGGGTGAAGTCGCGCATCGCGGCGACCTGCCCGGCGAGGAAGTGCCGCATGGTCTCGGACATGCCGTACGGGCCGTCCTCGTCGGCCATCACATGGTTGCCCGCCTCGTCGCGGAGCGAGAGGTGGATGTGACAGGAGTTGCCCTCGCGCTCGTTGTACTTCGCCATGAAGGTGAGCGACTTGCCCTCCTGCGCGGCGATCTCCTTGGCCCCGGTCTTGTAGACGACGTGCTGGTCGCAGGTGGTGAGCGCCTCGTCGTAGACGAAGACGATCTCGTGCTGGCCGAGATTGCACTCGCCCTTCGCGGACTCCACCGTCATGCCCGCGGCGCCCATCTCGTTGCGGATGCGGCGCAGCAGCGGCTCGACCCGGCTGGTGCCGAGGACGGAGTAGTCGACGTTGTACTGGTTGGCCGGGTTCATGTCGCGGTAGCCGCGACTCCAGCCTTCCTCGAAGGTGTCGTTGAAGACCAGGAACTCCAGCTCGGTGCCCGCGTAGGCACTCCAGCCGCGCTCGGCGAGCCGGTCGAGCTGGCGGCGCAGGATCTGCCGCGGGGAGGCGACGACGGGGGTGCCGTCGTGCCAGCCGAGGTCGGCGGTGACCATCGCGGTGCCCTCGTTCCAGGGCGTGCGGCGCAGCGTGGAGAGGTCGGGGCGCATGGCGAAGTCGCCGTAGCCACGGTCCCAGGACGCCATCGCGTAGCCGTCGACGGTGTTGAGGTCGACGTCGACGGCGAGCAGGTAGTTGCAGCCCTCGGTGCCGTGTTCCAGCACTTCCTTGAGGAAGAACGGGGCGGCGAACCGCTTGCCCTGCAGCCTTCCCTGCATATCGGTGAAGGCGAGGACGACAGTGTCGATCTCCCCGGAGTCGACGAGCATGCGCAGCTCCTCGACGGACAGCGGGGGTGTGCGGTCTGCCACGGGAATTCCTCCTGTCGGTGCAACCAGAGGTCATAAGGTAGGCACACGAACCATTGATTGGGAAGAGACTCGTTGGAGGACCTGATGGATTCGCCGATGGAGGACACCGCCGCGGACGACGCCGAGGCGACCCGGGACGCCGCCGCGGCGGACCGGCTGGCGCCGGTGCTGCGGCCGGTCCGGGCGGGCAACGGCTTCGAGGAGGCGCTGGAGCAGATACTCCAGGTGGTGCGGCTCGGCCTGGTCCCGCGCGGGGAGCGGCTGCCCGCCGAGCGCGACCTCGCGGAACGGCTGGGCGTGAGCCGGATGACGCTGCGCGAGGTGCTGAAGGTGTTGCAGGAGCAGGGCCTGGTGGAGAGCAGGCGGGGGCGGTACGGCGGCACGTTCGTCCGGCAGCGCCCCGAGGTGGCGGCCGGCGGCGCCGAGGACGAGCTGCGGCGGCGGGTCGGGCAGCTGGACGTGGAGGACACGCTGCGCTTCCGCGAGGTGCTGGAGGTGGGCGCGGCCGGGCTGTGCGCGGTGCACGGCCTCTCCGAGGAGCAGGCGGACCGGCTGCGGGCGGCGCTGGCCGCGACCCAGGACGCCCCGCTGGCGGACTACCGGCGGCTGGACACGATGCTGCATCTGACGCTGGCCGAGCTGTCGGGCTCGCCGTCGGTCGCCGCGCGGTACGCGGCGGTGCGGGCGAATGTGAACGATCTGCTGGACTGCATTCCGCTGCTGGTGCGGAACCTGGAGCATTCGCAGCAGCAGCACGCGGCGCTGGTCGAAGCGGTGCTGGAGGGCGACGCGGACGGGGCGCGCGAGGTGACGCGCGAGCACTGCGCGGGCACGGCGGCGCTGCTGCGCGGGTTTCTGGCCTGACGCAGGGCCGCCCGGGTACGCCGTCCGGGCGGCCCGGGTAAGCCGTCCGGCGGCCCGGCTGCGCAGGCGAGCGGCCGACCGGGCCGGCCTCCGGGCCGCCGCTCAGGCCGCCGCTCAGGCCGCCGCTCAGGCCGCCGCTCAGGCCGCCGCTCAGGCCGCCGCTCAGGCCGCCGCTCAGGCCGCCCGCGGCGACCGTAACCAATCTTTAACGCAAGGGTCTTGCGCACGAGCGCCGCCGACCATAAAGGTATGGCACCAAACCTTTACCCATCTTGGCAGGAGCGGCACATGCCCGACGGCCCCGAGTCTCCCTCCGCATCACCACCCCCCGCCGCCCCCGCGGACCGTACGTCCGGCGCGGACGGCTCCGCGGCGGCGCCCACGGACGCCCCCGGCGACGAGTACCTTCAGCGGCGCGCGCTGCGCCGGGGCACCGCGGGCCCGCTGCTGCTCACCGGGCTCGGCGTCGCCTATGTCGTCTCCGGTGACTTCTCCGGCTGGAACTTCGGGCTGGCCGAAGGCGGCTTCGGCGGTCTGGCCATCGCCATGGTCCTGATGGGGCTGATGTACACCTGCATGGTGTTCTCGCTCGCCGAGCTGTCGTCGGTGCTGCCGACCGCGGGCGGCGGCTACGGCTTCGCCCGCCGCGCGCTGGGCACCTGGGGCGGCTTCCTCACCGGCACCGCGATCCTGATCGAGTACGTGCTCGCCCCGGCCGCGATCTCCATCTTCATCGGCGACTACGTCGAGTCGCTCAACCTCTTCGGCCTGGAATCCGGCTGGCCGGTCTACCTCGCGTGCTTCGCGATCTTCATCGGCATCCACCTGTGGGGCGTGGGCGAGGCGCTGCGCTTCAGCCTCGTGGTGACCGCCATCGCGGTGGCCGCGCTGGTGATCTTCGGACTCGGGGCCATCACCGAGTTCGACTCGGGAGCGCTCAACGACATACCGGCCGACACGAGCGCGTTCGGCCACAACTCCTGGCTCCCGTTCGGCGTGCTCGGCATCTGGGCGGCCTTCCCGTTCGGCATGTGGTTCTTCCTCGGAGTCGAGGGCGTGCCGCTCGCCGCCGAGGAGACCAAGGACCCGGCCCGCACCCTCCCCAAGGCGATGGCCTGGTCGATCTGCATCCTGCTGGTGCTCGCGCTGCTCACCTTCCTCGCCGCGACCGGCGCGCGCGGCGCGTCCGCCGTCCAGGACGCGGGCAACCCGCTGGTCGAGGCGCTGCAACCGGACGGCAAGGCGACCGCGCTGAGCCGGTTCGTCAACTACGCGGGACTCGCGGGCCTGGTGGCCTCGTTCTTCTCGCTCATCTACGCCGGCTCACGGCAGCTGTTCGCCCTCTCCCGGGCCGGCTACCTGCCGCGCTTCCTGTCCCTGACGAGCCGCCGCAAGGCCCCCTACCTCGGCCTGCTGGTGCCCGGCGCGCTCGGCTTCGCGCTCGCCGCGGCGACCGGCGACGGCGCCCGGATGCTCAACGTCGCGGTCTTCGGCGCGACCATCTCGTACGCCCTGATGTCGCTCTCGCACATAGTGCTGCGCCGCCGCGAGCCGGGCCTGCACCGCCCGTACCGCACGCCGGGCGGCATGATCACCTCCTCGGTGGCCTTCGTGCTCGCGTGTTCCGCGCTGGCGGCCACCTTCCTGGTGGACAAGGACGCGGCGTTCATCGCGCTCGGGGTGTACGCGGTGGCCCTGGCCTACTTCGCCTTCTACTCGCGGCACCGGCTCGTCGCCGCCGCGCCCGAGGAGGAGTTCGCGGCGCTGGCCGCCGCCGAGGCCGAACTCGAACGCGACTGACGCCAACGCGCGCGTACACGTGCGTGACACCGGCGCACCCGACCCGAACGCGGCTGACACAGTCGACGCACGCCCAGCGCCGCGAGTGCGCGAACGACCGATCGGAGACCCCCTGTGCCCAAGCCGCTCATCGGCATCAGCACCTACCTCGACGAGTCGGTGCGG
The DNA here is from genome assembly GCF_035828615.1 of Streptomyces sp. H27-D2. Taxonomy (NCBI): domain Bacteria; kingdom Bacillati; phylum Actinomycetota; class Actinomycetes; order Kitasatosporales; family Streptomycetaceae; genus Streptomyces; species Streptomyces sp. H27-D2. The sequence continues at coordinate 11,781 of NZ_JAYMZR010000018.1, forward strand.
TGGGGCGTCTGGCACCTGCCCGCCGCGCTGCTCCCGTCCGGCTACCACCGGCTCGTGCAGCGCGCGGGCGGCCTCGCGGTGATGCTGCCGCCGGACGACCCGGCCGAGGCCAGGACAGTGCTGGCCCGGCTGGACGGCCTGGTGGTCTCGGGCGGGCCCGACGTCGAGCCGGGACGCTACGGAGCCGACCCGCATCCTCGGACCGGACCGCCCGCGCCGGAGCGGGACGCCTGGGAACTCGCCCTGATCGAAGCGGCCCTGGCCACCGGGGTACCGCTGCTGGGCATCTGCCGGGGCATGCAGCTGATGAACGTCGCGCTGGGCGGCACCCTCGTCCAGCATCTGCCGGACGCGGTCGGACACAACGGGCACAGCGGCCCGGCCGGGGTGTTCGCCCGGCACGACGTGAACCCGGTCCTGGGGACGCTGCTCGGCGAAGTACTGCCCGAACCGCTGGCCGTGCCGACCTATCACCACCAGGGCCTGGGCCGGCTCGGCCGCGGCCTGATCGCCTCCGCCCACACGGACGACGGCACCGTCGAGGCGGTCGAACTGCCCGGCGCTGGCTACGCGGTGGGCGTGCAGTGGCATCCGGAGGCCGGGGACGATCTACGGGTAGCGCGGTCGCTGGTCGAGGCCGCGGGCCGGCCTGCCGCCGGGGCTTAGCGGGCGCGGAGCGCGCGAGCGGCGGGCCGCCGGACCGCCCCGCTCCCCCGCGTCAGCCCGCCCGCTCCTGATGGACGAAACGGGCGAGATGCGGCGAGCTGGGCGAGCGACCGGCGTTGCCCACCAGGCGCGGCTGAAGCAGCACCGACCGGTCGTCCAGCGGGCTGCGGACCCCGGTCCAGCAGGACAGCCGACCAACAGGCGACCAGGCAACCAGGCCAACTGTCCGTCAGCCCGCCGGCCGGGTCAGCGCGAGCAGGTCGCGGGCCGGGCCGGCGGGCCGGCTGCCCGTGGGCCAGACCGCGCGCAACTCGCGGCGCAGCCGTACGCCCTCGACCGGGATCTGCGCCAGCCGGTGCGCGGCCAGCTCCTCACGGACCGCCAGCTCGCTCAGTACGGACGGGGCGGCGTCGCTGAGCACCGCGGCCTTGAGCGCGGTGGTCGAGGAGAGTTCGAGCAGCGGGGTCGCGAGGCCGCCGTACGCGTCCAGTGCGGCGTCGAGCACCTGCCGGGTGCCCGATCCGCGCTCACGCAGCACGAGCGGGGTGGCCGCCAGCTCGTCCGGGCCCAGCGGCGCGCGGCGGCGCGCCCAGGGGTGGCCGGGGGCGGTGACGACGATGAGCCGGTCGTGGCCGATCACCACGGCGTCCAGGCCCTGCGGCACGTCCAGCCCCTCGACGAACCCGAGGTCCGCCTCGCCGGCGAGCAGCCGCTCGGCGACCGCCGCCGAGTTTCCGGCGAGCAGCGAGACGGCGGTGTCCGGACGCTGCCCGCGCAGCGCGATCAGCCAGCCGGGCAGCAGATACTCCGCGATGGTCATGCTCGCCGCCACCCGCAGCCGGGAGTCGCGCCGGTGCCGCAGCGCCTGCGCGCCCGCGTCGAACGCCTCGGCGGCGTCCACGATCCGCCGGGCCCAGTCGGTGACCAGCGCGCCGACCTCGGTGAGCCGGGAGCCGGTGGGCGAGCGGTCCAGCAGCGTGACGCCCAACTGGCGTTCCATGGAACGGATCCGGCTGCTCGCGGCGGGCTGGCTGACGCCGACCTCCCTGGCCGCGCGACCCAGGCTGCCGAGCCGGGCGACCGCGAGCAGCAGCTCCAGCGCGCCCAGATCGGGCACCCGGTGCGCGAGCGTGGCGACCGGGTCGTCCCGCGTCCCCTGGGTACGACTTTCCCGCTGTGTACGGCTTTCCCGTGCGCTGCCCATAAAGCCAGCTTATGCCCTCATAGACCAGGACTCCCTGGTGGGGGCCGGTGTCCGGCCCGATCGTGGAAGCATGGCCCTCCTCGCGCAACCGCGCCTCCTGCCCGCCGCCGAACCCCGCTCCCGCGGCTCGGTGCGCCACCTGGGCCCCAATTGGTACGCCACGGTGATGGGCACCGCGATCGTCGCGAACGCGGGGGCCGCGCTGCCGCAGCAGGTGCCCGGCCTGCGCGCGCTGTGCGTCACGCTCTGGGCGCTGTCCGCGCTGATGCTGGCGGCCCTGCTCGCCGCGCGCTGCGCGCACTGGCTGCGCCACCCCGACCAGGCCCGCCGCCATCTGCTGGACCCGGCGGTCGCGCCGTTCTACGGCTGTCTGGCCATGGCCCTGCTCGCGGTCGGCGGCGGCACCCTGTCGGTCGGCGCGGACGTGCTCGGTTCGCGGGCCGCACTCGCCGCCGACGTGGTGCTGTGGTCGATCGGCACCCTCATCGGCCTGGTCTGCGCCGCCGCCATCCCGTATCTGATGGTGACCCGGCACCGCGTCGAGCCGGGCAGCGCCTCGCCCGTCTGGCTGCTGCCGGTGGTCGCACCGATGGTCTCGGGCGCGCTCGGCCCGGCCCTGGCGCCCCACCTGCCCGCCGGACAGTGGCGCGAGGCGATGCTGCTGGGCTGCTGGGCGCTGTTCGGCCTGAGCCTGCTCGCGACACTGATCATGCTGCCCCTGATCTTCTCCCGCCTGATCCACCACGGCCCGTTGCCGCTGGCCCTGACCCCCACCCTGTTCCTGGTCCTCGGCCCGCTCGGCCAGTCGACCACGGCCGTGAACAACCTGGCCGACGTCGCACCGGGCGCCGTAGGAACCCCGTACGCGGGCGCGCTGGACGCCTTCGCGGTGCTCTACGGGGTACCGGTGATGGGCTTCGCGCTGCTGTGGCTGGCGCTGTCCGCAGCGATGGCGCTGCGCGCGGCGCGGCGCGGGATGCCGTTCGCGATGCCGTGGTGGGGCTTCACCTTCCCGGTCGGCACCTGCGTCACCGGCGCGGCCGGACTGGCTGGGCACACCGGGCTGCACGCGTTCGGCTGGCTGGCGGCCGGGCTGTACGTCTTCCTGGTCGCGGCGTGGGCGGTGACCGGGGTGCGTACGGTGCGGGGCCTGCTCAGCGGGGCGTTGCTCGCAGCGCCCGAGCGAGTGTGACTTCGCGCCAGATGGCGTCCCAGCCTCTCAAGCGACCTACCTGGTGAGGGCTGTGATCGATAGAGCGGGCATGTCAGTGCTGATCGATCACGGCAAGGTGGGAGCGAACCGAGCCAGAGAAACTGCCCAGGACGTGGCGAGCCGCAGGGCAGTACGCAACAGGCACTGGCAGGCGCTCCGCGCTCATGTCTACCCTCGGAACATGACTGATTGCCTTCACGTCTACACAGCAACGGAAAGCCGTGAGACAGCCGTGGCGCTGGGCAGGAGTGCGACTGAGGCCCGGCTGGCTGCGGGCGTGCAAGTCGTCGGCCCAGTGGCGTCGCTGTTCTGGCACCTGGGTGAGTTCGGAGAGGGCGAGGAGTGGCAAGTTATCTTCAAGACGACTGCCGCCCGTTACCCGGCTCTTGAAGCGCACCTGTTGCAACATCATCCGTGGAAGAGCCCTGAGATCACTGCGGTACCCGTCGTGGCGGGTGCTGCGGCGTACGTGGATTGGGTGTCTCGCACCGTGGCGGACTGATCAGAGCGCGTTGGCCACATGTGACACCTGCGCCTGAAACTGTCGTGCGACAGCTTCGCGCGGGTATCGGCGGTCCAGCTCAGCGGTCAGCTCTCCGGCGACCAGAAGCAGGGACGGCAGGGACCTGCGCGACGTCTCCAGCGCTCGCGCGCCGATGGCTACGGCTTCCTCCAGCTCACCCGATCGGGCGGCGGTCACTCCGAGTGTGAGGCGGGCCTCGGCCACCCGCATCGGCGAGATCTCGGTTCCGTCGGGGGCTGTGCCCAGACGTACGACCTCATGTGCGTGGACGGCTGCGCGTTCGTCGTCGCCGAGCATCCGGTAGGCGTCCATCTCGTAGAAATCCCACTTATCGGGGTCGATCACGAAATGATGCTCGCGGTGCTCCGGCCGGGGAAGCCGTTCGAGGCGGGCCCGCCCGGCGTCGAGCGTGGCACGCACCTGGCGGGCGTCTCCCATACGTGCGTACGCCTTGGCTTGTTGGGCGTAGAGCTGCACTCCGATGCTGTGCGCCCGGTCGGACCGGTGACCGGCGTCGACGCAGTTGATCACGTCTTCGTAGCGTCCCTGCGTCAGGGCGAACCACGCACCGAGTTCCCAGGACCAAGCGGAGATCTCGCCGTGTCCAGCCTCCAGCCCGATACACAGGGCGGCGGCTCGGCTGGCCTCTGCTGCCTGGCGTTGGCCCATGTCGTACTCAAGGCATCCGCCGAGCAGGAACAGCCAACCGGCGGACACCAGCAGTTCACGATGTTGGGTCAGGGTGGTGCGACCGGCGAGAGTATCCGTGACGTGACGGATGCCCGCGCGGGCCTGCTGGTGGAGCTGGTCGGCGGGCATGTACGGGTAGGCGCGGCACAACTGGTCGATCGCCTGAGCGATCGTTTCCAAGTCGGCCGGTCCTACGTCGGTGGCGTGCGTGCGGCGTGCCAACTCTGCTACCTCCCATGGCCCGGGCTCTGGGGCCAGCATGACTGACCCGGTGGGCTGTCTCAATGCGGGAGTGGTCACCCGCGGAGTGGAGGCGGTCTCCCATGGGCGGGATGCGAGCCCGATCATGTTGCCTGGGATCCGTAGCGCATCGGAGATCTCTTCGAACTTCGCAAGGGAGGTGATCTCCCCCCGGCCCCGCGCCATCGTGCCGACCCGCTCGGGCTTGATGCCACAAGCCTCGGCGAGCTGGTTGTAGCTGATCCCGCCCCACTGGCGTGCGATCCGAAAGACGGTGCCGAAGTCGCGTCTGGAAAGCGCCTGTCGCACGTCTTCCCGCTCAAGCACACGGGGAGGTAAGGCCGTTGATGGTGTCACGTAACGCATGATCCAGAGGCCCCCGATGCTCGGTCGGAATGCGCTGCGATCTTCCTTACGAGTCTACCCACGGTAGGGGTACCCCTCGTGGGCTAACAGCCGGAGCGTCGGACTCCGAAGCTGTGAGGCATGAAATCCGGAGAGGGAGACGCGCACGGGCCATCGGTGGCGCGGCGTTGGGCCCGCAATGCCCGCTGCGTCGGCATGGCGCGTGCGGACTTGCGCAAGACGTTGAGTGAATGGGGTCTGGAATCAGTCCAGGACCCCGCAGCGGTAGTGCTGTCGGAACTGCTCACGAATGCCGTGCGGCATGCCCACGTCCCACCCGGCCGGGAGATCGAGACCCGTTATGCGCGAGCGGACGACGGCGTACGGATCGAAGTGCATGACGCGGCTCGCGAGCATCCCGAGCTACGAGCGCCAGACGTGGAAGCAGCCAACGGGCGGGGGCTGCTCATCGTGGCTGAGCTCTCGGATCGCTGGGGCGTGAATGACCGCGATGGGGTCGGCAAATCGGTGTGGGCCGTGGTGACGCCTGCTGGTGCCGGGCGGTGGTCGTGATGGCGGCGCGCTCGGTGTGGCGGTTCGTGGACTGGACGCTGAGCGTTGGCACCTCGGGCAGCGGGCCGATTTATGTCACGGAATGCGCAACCTGCGGGACATCCTCGGATGCGGCGGACGACACGGAAGGCCCGGAGACATGGTGTCTCCAGCATGCGGGCCGCACCGGTCACACGGGGTTCCGAAGCACCATCACCAGCTTCTTCCGCGCGTCGCCGGCCGATGCCACATCTCTGGCTGAACCTACGTCTGACGGCGTGCCACTCGCAGTGCCGCGCCAAGCACCCCCGCCGCCTCCGCCAACGAAGGCCCGTACCAGGTGAGATGACGCCCGCTGACCAGCGCCGCGGGCAGCTCGGGGAACGCCTCGGGTCCGTCGGACGCGGCGAAGCGGTACGGCTCGTCGGGCAGCACCACGAGGTCGAGACCCGCCGCGTTCAGCTCGTCGAGCGGGACGCGCGGATAGCGCTCCTCGTGCGAGACGTACGCGTTGTCGACCCCGAGCCGCGCCAGCAGGTCCCCCGCGAAGGTGTCCCGGCCGAGCACCATCCACGGCCGCCGCCAGATCGGCACGGCGGCGCGCCGGCGCGGGGAGTCGGCGGACACCCGCGACCAGGCGGCCTCCGCCTCGTCCAGCCACTTCGGCCGGACCAGCCCGCAGCCGCGCACCAGTACGCGCTCCAGCTCCCGGAACGCCCCGTCCAGTGCGCGCACCTCGGTGACGAGCACCTCGACGCCGGCGGCGCGCAGCGCGGCCAGGTCCGGTGCGCGGTTCTCCTCCTCGTTGGCGATGACCAGGTCGGGCGCGAGCGCGATGATCCGGGCGGTGTCGGGGTTCTTGGTGCCGCCGATCCGGACCACGTCGAGGCCGGCCGGGTGGCTGCACCAGTCGGTCGCACCGACGAGCAGGCCGGGGGCGGTGACGGCCACCGCCTCGGTCAGCGAGGGCACGAGCGAGACGACACGCATGGGCGGGGGCCTTTCCCTGGGCGGCGGGCGGGGCGGGGCGTGGTACGGGTACGGGCAGCCACGCCCGCGTCCATGGTCATGCCTGGGGCCGTCCGCCCACAACCAGCGAGCCCCGCCGCCGGCTGGATGCCGGTGACGGGGCTCTGCGCGCTGAAGTGCTTTCTGAAGTGCCCGCTGGAGTGCGGCTACTTCACCGGGGCCATCTTGTCGACGATGCCCGGGTTGGCGTCGATCCACTTGTCGACGCCCTCCTTCTCCTTGCCCTTGCCCGCTTCGAGGATGGACTGCTCAAGGCTGGCGAGCTGCTTGTTGTTCATGTGCCAGTCCTTCAGCCATCCACTGAACTCGGGGAACTTCTTCGGGAAGGACTTGTGCCCCAGCGAGCGGATCTCGTTGTTGGCGCCCCAGGCCTTCTTGGGGTCCTCCAGCCTGTTCAGCTTGTACTTGCTGTACGCCCAGTGCGGCGTCCAGAGCACGACCGCGATCGGCTCCTTCTTGGCGTACGCGCGCTCCAGCTCGGTGAGCATCGCGGGAGAGGAACCATCGACGACCTTGTACTCGCTGCCGAGGCCGTACTCCTTCAGGACCTTGCCCTTGAGCCGCTTCATCGCCCCGGTGCCCGGTTCGATGCCGACGATCCGGCCCTTGAACTTGCCGCCCTTGCCCTTGAGGTCCTCCAGGGACTTCACGCCCTTGACGTAGGACGGCACGGCGATCTCCAGCGAGGTCTTGTCGTACCAGGGGCCCAGGTCGACGAGATCCTTCTTGTACTTGTCCCAGTACTGCTTCTGCGCGACCGGGAGCCAGCCGTCGAGTTCGACGTCGAGCTGCCCGTCGGACAGGCCGGCGAAGACCGCGCCGACGTCGAGCCGTGAGAGCTTCGGCCGGTAGCCGCGGCGCTCCAGGACGTCCTTCCACAGGTATGTGGTGGCGACCGACTCGTCCCAGTCGAAGTGACCGATGTGCGGCGCGGCGCCCGCGTCCTTGCCCTTCTTGTCGGCCTTACCGGCGCTGCTCTTGACCGGCGCCAGCTTGTCGACCAGGCCCGGGTGCTTCTTGAGCCAGGACTGCACGGCCTCCTGCTCATGGCCGGTGCCGGCGTCCTTGATCTCGCCTTCGAGGCCGCCGAGCTGCTTCTCGTCCAGCTTGAAGTCCTTCATCCACTGCGCGACCTGGGGCTCGTCCTTGGAGAAGCCCTTCCGGCCGAGGGTGTGAAGGCCGTCGCCCTTGCCGAAGGATCCCTTCGGGTCCTTCAGCTTGGTCAGCTTGTACTTGTCGTACGCCCAGTGCGGGGTCCAGAGCGTGGTCGCGATCGGTTCCTTCTTCGCGACCGCGCGATCCAGCTCGGCCAGCATCGAGGCGGTCGAGCTCTGCACGAGCTTGTACTCGCTGCCGAGGCCGTAGTCCTTCGCGACCTTGTTCTTGTAGATCTTCATCTCGCCGGCGCCCGGCTCGATGCCGACGATCCGGCCCTTGAACTTGGCGCCCTTGCCCTTGAGGTCGTCGAGCGACTTCACGCCCTTGACGTAGGACGGCACGGCGATCTCCAGCGAGGTCTTGTCGTACCAGGCGCCGAAGTCTTCCAGCTTGTTCTTGTACTTCTTCCAGTACGCCGCGTGGGTCGTCGGCAGCCAGGAGTTGGTCTGGATGTCGATGTCGCCGCGTGCCTGGCCGGTGTAGAGCGCGCCGGCGTCAAGGGGCTTCGCCTGCGGCTTGAATCCGCGCTGTTCGAGGATTTCCTTCCACAGGTACGTGGAGGCCGTGCCCTCGTCCCAGTTGACGTAGCCGAGGCTGATCGGGCGACCGCCGCCGACGTCGGTGGCGGAGGGCTCGGAGTCCCCGCTCTTGCCGAAGACGTTCAGGCCGCCCGCGACGAGCGCGAGGACGACGACGCCGGCCATCGCCATCGAGGTGGCGGGCTTCCAGTGCAGCACCTTCATGCCGCTGAGCGCGTTCGCCTTGGCCAGCGCGCGCCGGCCGAGCGGGGAGACGCGCTGGTTGAGCGCACCGGTCATCCGGTCCAGGTACATCGCGAGGATGACGACCGCGAGACCGCCCTCGGTGCCGAGCGGCACGTCGACCGAGCTGATCGCCTGGTAGACGGTGGAGCCGAGGCCCTCGCCGCCGACCATGCCGGCGATGACGACCATGGACAGCGCCAGCATGATCGTCTGGTTGACGCCCGCCATGATGGTGGGCAGCGCGAGCGGCAGCTGTACGCGGAAGAGCGTGCGGCTGGGAGTAGTGCCGAACGCGTCCGCCGCCTCGACCAGCTCCGGGTCGACCTGGCGGATGCCGAGCTCGGTCATCCGGATGCACGGCGCCATCGAGAAGATGATCGTCGCCATGATGCCGGGCGCCACGCCGAGGCCGAAGAAGAGGATGCCCGGCAGCAGGTAGACCATCGCCGGCATCGTCTGCATGAAGTCCAGCACGGGGCGCAGCGCGCCGCCCACGGCACGGCTACGGGAGGCCCAGATACCGAGCGGCACCGCGATCACGATGGTGATCACACCGGCGACGAGCACCAGCGAGAGGCTCTGCATCGCCTCGTCCCAGAGCTCTATCGAGTCGATGATCATGAAGCCGACGAAGGTGAGGAGGCCGGGCAGCAGTCCTCGGAGCCACCAGGCGAGCAGCGCGAAGATGCCTGCGAGCAGCCAGAACCCGGGGGCCGCGAACAGTTCGTACAGCCCGTCGTACATCCCGGTCAGGACTTTGGTGATGAAGTTGAACAGCAAGCTGAAGTTGTCTCGGAGCCACTCGACGACCGAGTCGGCCCAACTGCCGATTTCGATCCTAGGCACCTGCGGTCACCTTGCCCTCGTCACTCTCGGCCTCGTCGCGCGGGGCGTCGCCCGGCGCGTGGGAAGCCTCGTTCTCCAGCATCGGCTCGCCCAGCACGGCCAGCAGCCGCGCGCGGGGTACGACGCCGATGAGCGCGCCGTCCTCGCCGATCACGGCGACCGGCTGGTCGCTGGTGGAGCACGGGGTGAAGAGCTCGATGATCGGGGTGTCCGCGCTCACCGTGGCGGGCGCGGCGTCGAACACGTCCTGGTCGGTGCGGAGCACCTTGCTCAGGCCCGTCTTCGCACCGAGTGCGGTCTCCACATCGGCCATGATCGCGCCGGCGGTGAGCACCCGTGAGCGGTCGACGTCCTGGGTGAAGGACGCCACGTAGTCATTGGCCGGGGTGACGAGGATGTCCTCGGCGGTGCCGATCTGGACGATCTCGCCGTCCCGCATCACGGCGATGTTGTCGCCGAGCCGCATGGCTTCGTTGAGGTCGTGGGTGATGAAGACGATGGTCTTCTTCAGCCGCTTCTGCAGCTCCAGGAGCTGGTCCTGCATATCGCGGCGGATGAGCGGGTCGAGGGCGCTGAAGGACTCGTCCATCAACAGCAGGTCGGCGTCGGTGGCGAGCGCGCGGGCCAGGCCCACGCGCTGCTGCATACCGCCGGACAGCTCGTCGGGCCAGGACTTCTCCCAGCCCTTGAGGCCGGCGAGTTCCAGGGCCTCGGTGGCGCGCTTCATGCGCTCCTCGCGGGGTATCCCCTGCACCTCCAGCCCGTACGCGGCGTTCTCCAGCACACTGCGGTGCGGGAACAGCGCGAAGTGCTGGAAGACCATGCTGATCTTCTGGGCGCGCACCGAGCGGAGGTCCTTGGGGCTCAGGGCGGTCAAGTCCTGATCATCGAAGAGGACACGTCCGGCCGTGGGCTCCAGCAGCCCGTTGAGCATGCGCAGCAGTGTGGACTTTCCTGAGCCGGAGAGGCCCATGACCACGAATATCTGACCCGCCTCGACGGTGAACGACGCATCGACCACCGCGGCGGTCGTGCCGTCGGCCCGCAACTCTTCGCGGCTGGCGCCGCCTTCGAGTCGTCGCACCGCGTCATCGGGTCGTCTGCCGAACACTTTGTACAGGTGCTCAGCTTGCAGCCTGGACACATACACCTCTCGGGTCGAACTGAAACGTCCCGTCTCGCCGGCCGATGGGCCGCCCCCTGCCCACGGCAGAGACTGGGTCGTAGAACGGCGCGGGTTCGGCCCGCTGGGCCGCCGTGATAGTTGAATCCATGAACGGTCCGCTCCAGGTGTGCGGCTGCCCGGACTTATGGGGCGCAAACCATCCGGTGATCCAGTTCACATATGTCCGAGGTTTACCGCGGCGGTCTGTGCTGAATTAGTGGTTTATGACCGATAAGCGGATGTGCTGATGCGGCATCATCGTGGGGTGACCCGACGACTGATGCTCCTCGACACCGCTTCCCTCTACTTCCGCGCCTACTTCGGGGTGCCGGATTCCGTCAGAGCCCCCGACGGCACCCCGGTGAACGCGGTGCGCGGACTGCTCGACTTCATCGCCCGGCTCGTCCAGGACCACCACCCCGACGACCTGGTCGCCTGTATGGACGCCGACTGGCGTCCGCAGTGGCGGGTCGACCTGATCCCCTCCTACAAGGCGCACCGGGTCGCCGAGGAGGTCCTGGCGGGCCAAGGCCCGGACGTCGAGGAGATGCCGGACACGCTGACCCCGCAGGTGCGGGTGATCGAGGAGGTGCTCGACGCGCTCGGCATCGCCCGGATCGGTGTGCCGCACTACGAGGCGGACGACGTCATCGGCACCCTCACCGGGCTGGCGCGCGGCCCGGTCGACATCGTCACCGGCGACCGCGACCTCTACCAGCTGGTCGACGACGAGCGCGGGGTGCGGGTGCTCTACCCGCTCAAGGGCGTGGGCACCCTGCAGATCGTGGACGAGTCCCTGCTGCGCGAGAAGTACGGCGTGGACGGCTCCGGCTACGCGGACCTCGCGCTGCTGCGCGGCGACCCGAGCGACGGGCTGCCGGGCGTGCCGGGCGTCGGCGAGAAGACCGCGGCCAAGCTGCTGGCCGCGTACGGCGACCTCGCCGGGATCATGGTCGCGGTCGGCGACCCGGCCTCGAAGCTGACCCCGGTCCAGCGCAGGCGGCTCGACGAGTCGCGGCCCTACCTCGCGGTGGCCCCCACGGTGGTGGGCGTCGCCATGGACGTGCCGCTGCCGCCGGACGTCGATATGGCGCTGCCCGACGAGCCGCACGATCCGGAGCGGCTCGACGCGCTGGCCGAGCAGTGGGGTTTGGGAGGCTCTTTGCACCGTCTGCTCTCCACCCTGCAGGACTGAGCTGTTAGGTTAGGTAAACCTAACCAACTGGCTGATCACAGGGGAGATGCCGTGGCAGACCGTCCGGCCCGCAAAAAACCACAGCTGAACCGGGCCCAGGTGGTGCGTACCGAACAGCTCACCCCGCACATGGTGCGGGTGGTACTGGGCGGCGGCAATCTGGCGGACTTCGGCGCGGGCGACTGCACCGACCACTACATCAAGCTGCTGTTCCTCAAGGACGGGGTCGACTACCCCGAGCCGCTCGACATGGAGGCCGTCCGCCGCGACATGCCCCGCGACCAGTGGCCGGTCACCCGGACGTACACCGTGCGCAGCTGGGACCCGAAGACCCGCGAGCTGGCGGTGGACTTCGTCGTGCACGGCGACTCGGGCCTGGCCGGACCGTGGGCGGCCGGCGTCAAGCCCGGCGCGGAAGTGCTCTTCCTCGGCCCCGGCGGCGAGTACGCCCCCCGCGCGGACGCCGACTGGCACCTCCTGGTGGGCGACGAAAGCGCGCTGCCGGCCATCGCCGCCGCGCTGGAGCGGCTGAGCGAGAACCTCAGCGAAGCGCCGGTCCGCGTCTTCATCGAGGTGGCGGGCCAACAGGAGCGGCAGGCGCTGACCGTCCCGGCCGGCGCCGAGATCGTCTGGCTGCACCGCGACGGCTCGCAGGCCGGCGACTCACTGGTCTCCGCCGTCCGCGCGATGCCGCTGCCGCCCGGCCGGGTGCAGGCGTTCGTACACGGCGAGGCGGGCTTCGTGAAGGAGCTGCGCCGCTGGCTGCGCGTCGAGCGGGAGGTCCCGCGCGAGCGACTGTCGATCTCCGGCTACTGGCGGCGCGGGCACGACGAGGACGGCTGGCAGGCCTCCAAGCGCGAGTGGAATCAGCAGGTGGAGGCGGAGCAGGAGAACCCGGAGCAGGAGAACCGGCAGCGGACGAAGAACGCGGCCGGGGTTCCGGCGAACTCCTGAAGCCCGCCCCGGTGCGAGCGTGCGGCCCGGCGCGGGGGGTACCCTGCCGGGCCGCACCCC
>NZ_JAYMZR010000018.1:24422-85320 GCF_035828615.1 Streptomyces sp. H27-D2
GAGAGACACGTCGGGGCCCCCACCGCTCGGTCGTGGTGGAAGACCTCGCGCATCGGTGTCCACCACTCCCCCGGCACCGCCCCCGACGTCTGCCGCTGGCAGGGATCGGTGAGCTTCCACCACGCCCGGGTGTCCGGATCGGCCGCCATCCGGGCCGAGTCGGCGGCGAAGTCCTCGCCGTCGTACTCGAAGTAGCTGAAGAGGGTGTCCCCCTCCAGGAAGATCGAGTAGTTGCGGATACGGCACGCGGTGAGCGCCCTCAGCACCGAAGGCCACGCCTCGGCGTGCAGCCGCAGATACTCCTCCCGGTGTTCGGGGCGGAGCTCGATCGTCTTGCCATAGCGCTGGATGTCCGTCATCCGGAGACCTCCTCGGGCGATGGCGAGCAGTATGCCCGCGCCGCCCCCGCCCCGGATTCGCCGCCTCACGCGGAGCGCCCCGGCGCCCGCGATGCGGGGTCCGGGGCGCTCGACTCGGCCGCGCCGACGGGTGAACCGGCGGCTCAGCCCACCGAGGAGTAGGCCACGACGCCGCGCAGCAGCCCGTCGACCGCCCGGCGGGCGGTGCGCCGCACCGGACTGCCCTCGGGGGCCGCGCCCGCGATCTGACCCAGCACGTCGATCAACTGCTTGCACCAGCGCACGAAGTCACCGGCCGGCATCTCGATCTCGCGCAGCACCGCGTCCAGGCCGTGCCCGGAGGCCCAGCGGTACGCCGGCCAGGCGAAGCCGAGGTCCGGCTCGCGCTGGCCCACGCCCTCCGTCTGACTGATCTTGTGCTGCTCCTCCAAGGCGTCGAGCTTGCCCCAGATGCGGACCATCTCGGCGAGCGCCTGCTGGGCGTTGCCGGTCGGCAGCTTGGGCGGCATCGCGTCGTCGGCCGAGCGGGACTCGTACACCAGGGCCGAGGCGCACGCGGCGAGCTCCGCCGGATTCAGCCCCTCCCAGACGCCGTCCCGCAGGCACTCGCTGGACAGCAGATCCAGCTCGCCGTAGAGCCTGGCCAGCCGGCGGCCGTCGTCGGTGACCTCGTCGCCCCGCAGATAGCCGAGCTCGGACAGCAGCGCGTACACCTGGTCGAAGATGCGCGCGATGGTGTTCGTACGCCCCTCGATGCGGCGCTCCAACTGCCGGGTGTCGCGCTGCAGCCGGTGGTAGCGCTCGGCCCAGCGGGCGTGGTCCTCGCGCTCCTCGCAGCCGTGGCAGGGGTGCGCGCGGATCGCCGAGCGCAACCGGGCGATCTCGGGGTCGTCGGCCGCCGCCGCGCGCTGCCTGCGCTGCCGCTTCGGGTCGTGGTGCCCGGCCTTGGTGCGGAGCGCGGCGGCCAGGTCGCGGCGCGACTGCGGGCTGCGCGCGTTGAAGGTCTTGGGCACCCGCATCCGCTCCAGCGCCTCGACCGGCACCGGGAAGTCGATCGACGCGAGCCGCTTGACCTGCCGCTCCGCGGTGAGCACCAGCGGACGCGGTCCGTCGTGGTCCTCGAAGCCGCGGTGGCTGTCGCTGCGCCCGGCCGGCAGGCCCGGGTCGAGGACGAGCGCCAGCCCGGCGTACTTGCCGGTCGGCACCTGGATGACGTCGCCCGGCTTGAGCTTCTCCAGGGCCGCGGCGGCCGCGGCGCGGCGCTGTGAGGCGCCGTCCTTGGCCAGCCCGGCCTCCCGCTCCCCCAACTGCCGCCGCATCCGGGCGTATTCGTCGAAGTCGCCGAGGTGGCAGGTCATGGAGCCGAGGTAGCCCTGCAGGCCCTCCTCGTTCTTCTGCACCTGCTTGGAGATCCCGACGACCGAGCGGTCGGCCTGGAACTGGGCGAAGGAGGTCTCCAGCAGCTCACGCGAGCGGTGCCGCCCGAACTGCGCGACGAGGTTCACCGCCATGTTGTACGACGGCTTGAAGGAGGAGCGCAGCGGATAGGTGCGCGTACCGGCGAGGCCCGCGAGGGCGGCCGGGTCCATGGCGCGCTGCCAGAGCACCACCGCATGGCCCTCGACGTCGATCCCGCGCCGGCCCGCGCGGCCGGTCAGCTGGGTGAACTCGCCGGGGGTGATGTCGGCGTGCGTCTCGCCGTTCCACTTGACGAGCTTCTCCAACACCACCGACCGGGCAGGCATGTTGATGCCCAGCGCCAGCGTCTCGGTGGCGAACACGGCCTTCACCAGCCCGCGGACGAACAGCTCCTCCACGACCTCCTTGAAGGTCGGCAGCATGCCCGCGTGGTGCGCCGCGACGCCGCGCTCCAGCGCCTCCAGCCACTCGAAGTAGCCCAGGACGTGCAGGTCCTCGTCCGGGATGGCGGCGGTGCGCTCCTCGACGAGGGCCCGCACCTCGGCGCGGCCCTGCTCGTCGTTGAGCCGCAGGCCCGCCTGCAGGCACTGCTGGACGGCGGCCTGGCAGCCGGCCCGGCTGAAGATGAAGGTGATGGCGGGCAGCAGGTTCGCGGAGTCGAGCCGGTCGATGACCTCGGCCCGGTTCGGGGTGTAGACGCGGCTGCGGTGCCGGCGCTCGCGCTCCCGGTCGGCCTCGCGGACCCGGCCGCCGCGGCGATCGCGCGGGTGGGGCGTACGGGAGTTCTCCATCCGGGCCAGCCGCAGCAGGTCGGGGTTGACCTCGCGGCGGGCGGCATCGGGGCCCTGGCCGTCGTCCCGCTCCTCGAACAGGTCGTACATCCGGCGGCCGGCCAGGACGTGCTGCCACAGCGGCACGGGGCGGTGCTCGGAGACGACGACCTCGGTGTCACCGCGGACGGTGTCCAGCCAGTCGCCGAACTCCTCGGCGTTGGAGACCGTGGCCGACAGCGAGACGAGGGTCACCGACTCCGGGAGGTGGATGATGACCTCCTCCCAGACGGCGCCGCGGAAGCGGTCGGAGAGGTAGTGCACCTCGTCCATGACCACATAGCCGAGGCCCTCCAGCGAGCGTGAGCCCGCGTAGAGCATGTTGCGCAGCACTTCGGTGGTCATGACGACCACCGGAGCGTCCGGGTTGACGCTGTTGTCACCCGTCAGCAGGCCGACCTTGTCGGAGCCGTAGCGCTTGGCCAGGTCGCTGAACTTCTGGTTGGACAGCGCCTTGATCGGCGTGGTGTAGAAGCATTTCCGGCCCTGGGTGAGGGCCAGGTGGACGGCGAACTCGCCCACGATCGTCTTGCCGGAACCGGTGGGGGCCGCGACCAGCACGCCCTTTCCGGCTTCCAGCGCCTCGCACGATTCGATCTGGAAGGGATCCAGCTCGAAGTCGTACATGGCGCGGAAGGGTGCGAGGGCGGTGGCCTCGTAGGCGGCGCGTTGCCGGGCGGCCGCGTATGCCTCGGCGGGAGATAGCTCGTGGGTCATCGTGTCCACGAGCCTACCGGCCAGGTCCGACAGAGCACGCGATCTTTAAATCAGCGACGGATTCGAGCGCCGGCAGACAGACGACCGGGAGCCGGGGAGCGTCTTCCGCGGGCGGCCGTTCGGCGCGAGTGGCCCGCTCCGGGCCGGGCATCGACTGAACTACGGCCCGAGCACCCGTACCGCTCCCGGCACGGTCTCCGCGGTGAGCGGCAGCGACCCGAGCGGCTCGCCGTCCGCGTAGCCGGTTACCCCGTCCGCGGCGAGCGAGATCTTCGCGGCCCGGTGCACGGTCACCGCGGGATGGCTCGGATGCGTCCCCCGGTAGACCTTCGGGAACACCCTCAGCAGCGTGGAGCGGCTGCACGGACCCACCACGGTGATGTCGAAGAGCCCGTCGTCCAGCGCCGCCGCCGGGCAGATCCGCATGCCGCCGCCGTACGACGGCCCGTTGCCGACCGCGACGAGGGTGGCCTCGATCCGCTGCTCGGGCCCGTCGTCCAGCCGGAGGCGGTACGGGATCGGGCGCAGCCCGGCCAGTTCGGCGACCATCGCCACGTCGTAGCGGAGCCGTCCGGTGGGCCACCGCATCCGGTTGCCCCGGTCGTTCACCCGGGAGTCGAACCCGGAGGCCAGAACGGTGCCGAACCAGGTCTTGCCCACTCTGCCGAGGTCGACGGCGCGGCTGCGGCCGGTGCTGAGCGCGTCGGCGATGACGTGGGCCGCGGCGGCCGGGTCCCTGACGGGCAGCCCGTTGGCGCGGGCGAAGTCGTTGCCGGTGCCGACCGCGACGATGCCCAGCGGGGTGTCGGTGCCGGCCACCGCCTGCAGGGCGAGCGAGGACATGCCGTCGCCGCCGACGGCCACCAGCGCTCCGGTGCCGCCCGCCACCGCCTCACGGGCCCGGCGCAGCGCGTCCTGGGCGTCGTAGCCCAGGACGGTGCGCACCGCGAAGCCGGCGTCGCGCAGTACCCGGGCGGCGGGCTGCGCGGCGTGCGCGCCGCGCCCCCGGCCCGCGGTGGGATTGACGAAGAGGGTGATCTCGCTGGTCACGCGCGGACCTTACCCGCTCAGGTCGCGTCGTCGAAACCGTTGCGCCCGGCCGGCCCGTCGGTGTCGCCGCTCGCCTGTTCGGGCAGCGCGCGGGCCGCTGGGACCTGCTCGATCGCGCCGACCGAGTCGGGGGTGAGATCGACGTCGGACGCCTCGTCGTCGTCGAGTTCCGCGTCCGGGTCCGCCGCGCGGCGGCGCTTGTCGTTGAGCAGCGAGATGCCGGCGGCGATGAAGTACAGCAGCACCATGGGGGCCGCCAGCAGACACATGCTCAGCGGGTCGCCGCCCGGGGTGGCCACCGCGGCGAAGATCGTGATGCCGAGCACCATGCCGCGCCACCAGCCGAGCATCCGCTTGCCGGTGAGCACCCTGGTGAGGTTCAGCAGCACCAGCAGCAGCGGCAGTTCGAAGGCCAGCCCGAAGACGATGATCATGCGCATGATGAGGTCGAGGAGATCGTCGACCGGCAGCAGGTTGCGCACGTTGTCCGGCGAGAAGTCGAGCAGGACCGTCGCGGTCTGCGGCAGCACGTTGTACGCGATGTAGCCGCCGAGCAGGAAGAGCGGGACGCCCGCCACCACGAAGCTGATCGCGTAGCGCTTCTCGGTGCGGTGCAGACCGGGCGCGAGGAAGGCCCAGAGCTGATAGAGCCAGATCGGCGTCGACAGCACGACGCCGGCCATCAGCGAGACCTTGAGCGCGATGGTGAACGGCGCCAGCAGACCGTTGGTGGTCATGTCCGCGCAGGGCTGGCCGTTCTTCATCGTGATCTTGCCCTCGACACAGCCCACGGCGTCGAGGATCGGCTTGTTCAGAAAGTTGATCAGGTCTTTGTAGAAGAAGGCCGCGACGATCGTGACGACCAGGATCGCCAGGACTGCCTTCATCAATCGGTTGCGCAGCTCCCGCAGGTGATCACCAAGGGGCATCCGCCCATCGGGATCCTTCTCCTGCTTCGGGGCAGACTTGAGCACCCACGTCCTCGCTTCGTGCGGCAGCCGTCGGCGGCTTGATCCGGCTCTCTCGAATTGCGTCGTACGTCGTCGCGCTCTACGTCGTGCCTCGCGCGCTCGGAGCCGCGATCAGCTCTGCGACGGGGTCTGCGTGCGGTTCGGCTCGGCGACCGGGCGGGCGCTGGTGACGTCACCGGGGGCGGCCTGGATCGTGCGCGGCACGACCGGGGTCGCGGCGGGGTCGGCGTCGGCGGGCGCGGCTGCGTCGGGCGCCGGCGTGTCGTCCTTCTTCATCGCCTTGGCCTCGCTCTTGAGGATGCGGGCGGACTTGCCGAGCGACCTCGCCATGTCCGGAAGCTTCTTGGCCCCGAACAGCAAGAGGATGACGACAAGGATCAGAACGATCTCAAGAGGCTTCATATTGCCGAGCATGATGCGACTACCTTCTCGCCGGTGGGCGTATATCCATGCCTGCTGGACGGTCGGACGGACGTGCTGCTCTGCCAGCGATCGTAACGCCCAGGGGTGAACGCGGGGCAATCCCCGTGCATCGTCCCGATTGCGGCTCCGGCCTCACCCGCTGGACGCTCACACCGTCCGGGAGCTCACCGGTTCCACTTCTTGCAGGGTACCGCCCGCCGCTCCGGATGAGCAGGGCGCGGTGGACCCCCGCCAGGCTTCGCCACGGGGCGAGGAGGCCACGCCCGTCATAGGCCCGTCCGTCGTAGGGCCCGTCACGGGCGACGGAGCTCGCTCGCCCGAGCGGCCAGCGGGGCCGCGGACCGCTCCAGGTCCTCGGCGGCGCGGGTGATCCGCTCCGAGCTCTGAGCGACCTGCCGGGCCAGCCGCCGCACTTCGACGAAGACCCGGACGGCGAGCACACCGAGCACAGCGATGCCGAGGAAGCCGAGGACAACAGCGATCATGGGCCAGAGCATGGGGCGAGCCTACCGGGGCGTACGGGTACGGGGGGTCAGCCGAGGTGCAGGCGCAGCGTGCGGACGCCTCCGCCGGTGAGCAGCTCCACGATCCGCTCCCCCGCCGGTTTGCGCACCGCCGAGCCGCAGTCGGGGCAGCCGAAGGAGTAGAAGGTGGTCCGGGAGCTGCCGCCGACGACCAGCCGCAGCGCGTCCGAGGCCAGCTCGAAGCAGGACCGGCAGTCCGGGCAGGCCGCCTTGAAGAGCACGGTGGCCGCGTTCGCACCGGCCGTCGCCGAGGCCGTGGCCGTCCTCTCCGAGGTCGGCGCCATGGCCAGGGCCGAAGTCGGTGTCATGGTCGAGGTCGATGTCATGGCCGCCGTCGCCGTTCCTTCACTCGCCGATCCTTCACTCGTCCACCCGTCACTCCCCGGCCCCTCACTCCCGGCCCCTCACTCCCCGTAGGGCGCCAGCGCCAGCCGGGCCGCCTCGCGGGCGCTGTCCGCGAGGTCCTGCGGGGAGATGATCCGGCCGTCCCGGCCGAGCCGCAGCGCGAGGCGGCGCAGCGAGGCGGGGTCGGGGGTGCGCAGGGTGATCCGCAGACCGCCGTCGGGCAGTTCCTCCGCGCTGTCGTGCGGGTAGTACTCGGCGACCCAGCGGCCACCGGGCCCGACCTCGGCCACCACCTCGGGATCGTCGGCGGCGGGCTGTACGAGGCCCTCGGAGAGGTCGCGCAGTTCGAGCGGCGGCGGGTCGGACGCCTCGTCGAGCAGCCGGATCTCGGCGACCCGGTCGAGCCGGAAGGTCCGCCGGGCCTCGGACAGCCGGCACCAGCCTTCGAGGTAGGTGCGGCCGACGGTGAAGAGCCGGATCGGGTCGACCTCGCGCTCGGTGAGTTCGTCGCGGGCCGGCGAGTAGTAGCGGAGCCACAGCAGGCGGCGCTCGTTGATGGCCCGGTCCACGTCGGCGAAGACGCCGCCCTCGGACTCGAAGGTGACCGAGAGCCGGGAGCTGGCGCCTGCCGCCTCGCCCGCGGCTGCCTCCAGCTTCGCGGTGGCCCGCACCAGCGCCTGCCGGTCGCCCTCGCGCAGTCCGGGGAGGGTCGCGACGGCGCGGGCGGCGACGAGCAGCGCGGTGGCCTCGTCGGCGGCCAGCCGCAGCGGCTGGGCCACGTCCTCCGCGTTGTGCCACCAGATGCGGTCGCCGTCGGTGTCGATGTCGAGCAGGTCGCCGCCGCGGAAGCTGGTGCCGCAGAGCGGCAGGATGTCGAGGTCGGAGATCAGCTCGTCCTCGGTGATGCCGAAGGCGCGGGCGACGTCGCTCACGTGCGCGCCGGGGCGCTCGCGCAGGTAGGTCACCAGCGAGAGCATCCGGCGGGTCTGGTCGATGGCGTTGGCCATGTCGGTCGTACCTCTCAGCCCTTGGCCACGGCGCGCAGCCGGTCCACTACGTCGGCCCGCAGTTCCGCGGGTTCCAGCACGACCACGTCGGGGCCGAACTCCACCAGCCAGGCGTCGAGCCCGTGTCCGTACGGGATCTCCAGCTCGTCCCAGCCGTCGCCCAGGTCACGGGTGCCGAGGGCCTTGGCGCGCAGCGGGTAGCCGTGCCCCGATCGCAGCTTGATGCGGGCGGTGCTGGTCGCGATCTCGCCCGCCCAGCTCTCCACGGTCTCGCGGACCGTGACGTGGTCGGGCACTTCGGCGGTGTAGGCGCCCGCCTTGGAGCGGACCTTGCCGGTGATCCGGGACAGCCGGAAGACCCGCTCGGCCTGCCGTTCGCGGTCCCAGCCCGCGAGGTACCAGTGGCCGCGCCAGCTCTCCAGGATCCACGGCTCGACCTGCCGGGTCTCGGGGCGGGCGGCGTTGGACTTGCGGTAGTCGAAGACCACCGGGCGGCGGTCGCGCGAGGCGAGCATCAGGGGTTCGAAGGCGGCCTCGTGGACGGGGATGCGCGGCTCCAGCGCGCTGCGCCCGTCGTACGGGGCCGGGTCGTCGGCGAGCGGCATCCCGGCGGCGCGCAGCTTCTGGAGTGCGCCGCTGGCCGCTCCGGCGAGCCGGGCCTGCTGCCAGACCTTGGCCGCGAGGCCGAGCGCCGCGGCCTCCTCGACGTCGAGAGAGACGGGCGGCAGCCGGTTGCTGTCGCGGCGGGCGAGGTAGCCGGTGTCGCCGTCGAGGCTCTCCACGGTCTCGATGACGAGGCCGAGCTCGCGCAGATCGTCCTTGTCGCGCTCGAACATCCGGTTGAAGGAGTCGTCGCTGCCTGCCTCGATATAGGCCTCGATGGAACCGCGCAGCTCACGCTTGCTGAGCGGGCGCCTGGTTCCGAGCAGGCACAGCGCCAGATTCATCAACCGCTCGGCCTTGGCAATCGCCATCGACGCTCTTTCTCCTCGTACATCCCCGCCCCGCTCCCCGACGGTTGACCGTACCGCTCGGGAAGCGGCTGGCAAAAGCCGAGGCGGTATCCGATCCGGATCGGCCGCGGATGGCCGCGGAGGGGACCGGAGATGACCGAGGGCCCCCGTCGGATGACAGGGGCCCTCGGGTGCCGCGCCGCGGTCCGGGGACCGGGCGCGGCGGGGTCTCAGACCGAGACCAGGTCGCAGACGAAGATCAGTGCCTCATTGGGCTTGATCTTGCCGCCACCGGCGCCCTGGGCGCCGTAGGCGAGGTGGGAGGGGATGATCAGCTCGCGCCGACCACCGACCTTCATTCCCTGGACGCCCTGGTCCCAGCCGGAGATGACCTGGCCGATGCCGAGCCGGAACTGCAGCGGGGTGCCGCGGTTCCAGCTCGCGTCGAACTCCTCGCCGGTGCTGAAGGCGACGCCGACATAGTGGACGGAGACGTTGTCCCCGGCCTTGGCGACGGCGCCGTCACCCTCCCAGAGGTCCTTGATCTGGAGTTCGGCCGGCGGCTCGCCGCCCGGGAAGTCGATCTCGGGCTTGTCGATGCTCACGAAATTGCTCCTACGAAAGATTTCGGACAACCGTGCCAGTCTCGCAGATCGCGGATCAGACCTTGCCCACGATGTCGACGACGAAGACAAGGGTGTTCTTCGCCAGCTTGTTCTTCGGGTCGGCGCCGTACGCCTGCTTCGGCGGGATCACGAGCTCGACGCGGTCGCCGATGTGCTTGCCGACCAGGCTCTTGTCCCAGCCCTGGATGACCGAGCCGGTGCCGATCTGGAACGCGGTGGCGCCGCCGTGGTCCCAGGAGGAGTCGAACTTCTTTCCGTCCTCCCACTTCACGCCGGTGTACTGCGCGATGAGCCCGTCGCCGGACTTGACCTCGGCGCCGTCGCCCTTGATCAGCACCTGCTGCTCAAGGCCCTTGGGAGCCTTCTCGCCCTTGGTGACCTTGATCTTCGCGGCCTTCTCGCCCTCGGCCGTGACCTCGGGCAAGCCGTCGTCCGGCTTCGCCTGGTCGCCCTTGGCCTGCGCCTTGGGGTCGACCTTCTCGGCGGCCACCACGTCGACGACCCAGACCAGGCCGTCGGTCGGCTTGATGCCGGACTGCGGGTTGAGCTGAGCGCCGATGAGCGCCTTGGCGGTGCCCTCGATCTCGACCCGGCTGCCGGACTTCTTGCCGACGATCGAGTCGATCACCTTGGTCGGCATCAGCTGGCTGGGCTTGCCCATCTGCGCCACGGCCTGCGCGCGGGCCGCGTCGGGGCTCGCCCCGGGCTTGGCGGCCCAGGTGCTGCCGAGGTCCTTGCTGTCCTTCATGGTCTGCCCCGCGAAGTCCAGGCGTACGAAGCTGTCCTTCGTCACCTTGGCGCCGTCGCCCTCGCTGACCGTCTTGACGACCGCCTCGCCGGGCGCCTTCGCGTCCTTGGGCACGGTGATCTTCGGCTTGGCGCCGAACTTCCCCGACACCTTGACCCCGGAAGCGGCCTTCGAGGAGTCGTCGCCGCCGTCATCGGAACCGCACGCGGCGGTGAAGAGCAGGGCGGGCACCGTCAGCGCCACGGCGATGCGTCGAGCAGTCTTTGTGTGGTTCATCAGTCCAACTCGGGCTAGGGGTCTCATGGCAGTGCCCGACACTCTACGACCTTGACCTGTCCGACCCCGGGGGGTGCGACACAGCTGCGCGCCGGAGGCCGTGGCCCCCGGCGCGCCGCCGTCCCGCCCATCGCCTCACATGCCGGCGATGAGCTTCTCCACCCGGTCGTCCACCGACCGGAACGGGTCCTTGCACAGCACGGTGCGCTGCGCCTGGTCATTGAGCTTCAGATGCACCCAGTCGACCGTGAAGTCGCGGCGCTGTTCCTGCGCGCGGCGGATGAAATCGCCGCGCAGCCGGGCCCGGGTCGTCTGCGGTGGGACGGATTTGCCTTCGAAGATCTTCAGGTCGTTGCAGATGCGGGCCGCTTGGCCGCGCTTCTCCAACAGGTAGTAGAGCCCTCGGCGGCGATGGATGTCGTGGTACGCGAGGTCGATCTGCGCGACCCGCGGGTTCGACATGGTCATGTTGTGCTTCGCGCGATAGCGCTCGATGAGCTGGTACTTCATGACCCAGTCGATCTCGGTGCCGATCCGGTCGAGGTCCTCGCTGCGGATCGACTCCAGAGCGCGGCCCCACAGTTCGAGTACCTTCTCGACATTGCCGGTACGGATTCCGCGGCGTTCGCAGAAATCCACGGCCTTCTCGTAGTACTCCTGCTGGATCTCCAGGGCGGACGCCTCGCGTCCGCTGGCGAGCCGGACCTTGCGTTGTCCGGTGATGTCGTGGCTGACCTCGCGGATCGCCCGGATCGGGTTCTCCAGGGTCAGGTCGCGCATCACCGTGCCCGCTTCGATCATGCGCAGCACCAGGTCGGTGGCGCCGACCTTGAGCAGCATGGTCGTCTCGGACATGTTGGAGTCGCCGACGATGACGTGCAGCCGTCGGTAACGCTCGGCGTCGGCGTGCGGTTCGTCACGGGTGTTGATGATCGGCCGGGAGCGGGTGGTCGCGGAGCTGACACCCTCCCAGATGTGCTCGGCACGCTGGCTGACGCAGAAAACCGCGCCCCGTGGTGTCTGCAGCACCTTGCCCGCGCCACAGATCATCTGCCTGGTGACGAGGAACGGGATGAGGATGTCCGCGAGCCGGGAGAACTCCCCGTGGCGGGCCACGAGGTAGTTCTCATGACAACCATAGGAGTTGCCGGCCGAGTCGGTGTTGTTCTTGAAGAGATAGACGTCGCCTGCGATGCCCTCCTCGTGCAGGCGGCGTTCAGCGTCGACGAGCAGGCCTTCGAGAATGCGCTCGCCGGCCTTGTCGTGGGTGACCAGTTCGGTCAGGTTGTCGCACTCGGGGGTTGCGTATTCCGGGTGTGATCCCACGTCGAGGTAGAGGCGGGCGCCGTTCCGCAGGAAGACGTTGCTGCTGCGGCCCCAGGAAACGACACGGCGGAAGAGGTACCGCGCCACTTCGTCAGGAGACAGTCGGCGCTGTCCCCTAAACGTGCACGTGACGCCGTACTCGTTCTCCAGCCCGAAAATGCGGCGGTCCATGACTGAACATTACGCCTGAAGGCCTGGTCTGAAACCGGGTTCGACAGCACGGTTTCGATCATCTTCCATACTTCCGGAGAATCGCCCCGCCAAACCTCCGGGGGCCATCCGGTTGTACCGGTTCCCGTACGGCTTCCGCGCCGAGATCGCACGCCCGCCTACGAGTTGCCGGCCTCCACCTTCGGCGCGCGGCCGTCCTCGGCCGTCGGCGCGTCGCCGTCCTCGGCCGCGAGCGGCGCTCCGGCCCCGGCCGGGGTCCGCTCCACCGGCGGCGCGTTCAGCGCGCGCCCGGCGAGCAGCGGTACGAGCAGCGCGGCCACCCCGCCGAAGCCGGCGACCGCGAAGCCCGCGGCGGGCCCGCCCTGTTCGACGGCCGGCCCCACCACGGCGGTGCCGATGGCCGCGCCGACGCCGAAGGTCGTCACCAGCCAGGAGAACGCCTCGGTGACGGTGCCGCGCGGCGCGTGCCGGTCGACCACGATGAAGGCGCAGGCGAGCGCCGGGGCGAGGAACACCCCGGCCAGGGTGGTGAGCGCGGTCATCGCCGCCACACCGGGCACCAGGGCGAGCGGCAGGTAGCCGACCGCGAGACAGCCCAGCAGCACCCGCAGCCGCCGCTCGGGCGCCCCGGCCCACTGCCGCGCGCCGTAGACCAGCCCGCCGAGCAGCGCGCCCACCCCGAGCCCGGACAGCAGGTAGCTGGAGATCATGCCGCCGCCGTGCTCGTCCGCGTAGGCCACCGAGGCGACCGCGATGGAGCCCAGCGCGAGACCGACGAAGAAGAACGCGCCCAGCAGCACGAGCAGTCCGCGCGAGCGCAGCGCGCCGAGCCAGTGCGCCTCGCGCGGCGCCGAACGCCACTGCCGGGACGGTGCCGAGACCACCACGGACAGCGCGCCCAGCACGCCGACGCCGTTGATGACGAGCAGCGCGACGGCCTCGGACCGGACGGCGACCAGCAGGGTCACCAGCAACGGCCCGATCGCGAACATCAATTCCTGCGCCACCGCGTCGAGGGCGTACGCGGCGTGCACCCGGTCCTCCCGCTTGAGCACGTTGGGCCACAGCGCCCGCAACCCGCCTTCGAGCGGCGGCGTGCTGAGTCCGGCGAGCAGCGTGGCCGCGTAGGCGACCGGCAGCGGTTCCAGCCCGACGAGGGCGAACAGCCCCATCCCCAGCGCCGACAGCACGGCGGCCGGCAGCATCACCCGCGGCTGCCCGTACAGGTCCACGGCCCGGCCGAGCAGCGGCTGCCCTATCGCGGTGCCCACGCCGTAGACCGCGGACAGCACACCGGCGAGCGTGTAACTGCCCCCCTCGGCCCGCGTGAACAGCACGATCGCGAGCGCGGCTGTGGCGTTCGGCAGCCTCCCCACCAGAGTCCCGGCGAGCAGCCTCGCGGCATGCCGCGTTCGTAGCAGATCCGCGTAGCCGGCCGCCATGTTCCGCCCCTCTCCCCCGGCGCATCCCGGAGTGTTACGTATAACCTTCGGCGCTATACGTACCATGGCGGCTGGTTGCGGGTCCACCTTGCGGTGGGCTGGGCACGGGGTCACCTTGCGGTGGGCTGAGCACGAGTCCACCTTGCGGTGGGCGAGGGCACGGGCCCACCCCTGCGGTGGGCGAGCGCGAGGCCTCCCGCCAGTGGGCTGGGCACGAGTCCACCTTGCGGTGGGCGAGCACAGGCCCACCCAACGGTGAGCTG
Organism: Streptomyces sp. H27-D2; assembly: GCF_035828615.1. Classification (NCBI taxonomy): domain Bacteria; kingdom Bacillati; phylum Actinomycetota; class Actinomycetes; order Kitasatosporales; family Streptomycetaceae; genus Streptomyces; species Streptomyces sp. H27-D2. The sequence continues at coordinate 37,873 of NZ_JAYMZR010000018.1, forward strand.
AGCACCAGTTCACCTTGCGGTGGGCGAGGGCACGGGGCCGCCCCCGCGGTGGGCGGGCACGGGGCCGCCCCCGCGGTGGGCGGGCGCGGGGGCTCCCGGCGGTGGGCGGGCACCGGCGACGGCGAGCGACTGGACGAGTGGCCGACCGAAGGACTACGCGGGAGGAGGACCCAGGTGACGAGTGCGCACGGCGACGCGGAGCGGCGACCCGGCGGCGAACAGTCGCCCGCCGAAGGCGGAGGGCGGGCGGAGCCCGGAGCCCGGCCGACCAGTCGGGATGTGGCGCGTGTCGCCGGGGTGTCGCAGGCGGCCGTTTCGCTGGTGCTCGGTGACAAATGGCGGGGGCGGGTCTCCGAGCGCAGGGCGGAGGCGGTGCGGGCGGCCGCGCGGGAGCTGGGGTACCGGCCCAATCTCGCGGCGCGCGATCTGCGGCTCGGGCGCACCAGGACCGCGCTGCTGGTCGTGCCCTCGCTGACCAACGAGTTCTTCGCCCGTGTCTACACCGGCGCGGCCCGGGTCGCCGCCGAGCACGACTTCGGCGTGGTGCTGTACCCCTCGCCCGAAGGCATCGGCCCGGCCCGGGACCCCTTCGGATCGGCGCGGGCGACCCTGGACGGGGTGATCGCCTCCTCGATGGCCGCCGACGCGCTGGCGGTGATCCGGAGCGGCGGGCTCCCGTTGGTGATGCTGGACAGCGACCCGCACCGGGCGCGGGCCGCCGCGACCGTGAACCTGGACATCGCCGACGGGATACGGCAGGTGGCGGAGCACCTGCTCGCGCTGGGCCACCGGGACTTCGTCCATCTGTCGGCCGCGCTCGACTCCTGGACCTTTCAGGTGCGGGCCGAGACGCTGGCCGCGACGCTGGGCGCGCTGCCGGACGTCACCGTACGGACCGAGCCGTCGGCGCTCAACGTGGCCGAGGCACGGCGCACGGCCGAGCGGGCCCTGTCCGGCCCCGGGCCCCGGCCCACCGCGCTGATCTGCGACGACGACGTCCTCGCGGCCGGCGCCTGCAAGGCCGCGCGGCGGCTGGGGCTGCGGGTGCCGGAGGACCTGTCGGTGACCGGCTTCGACGACCTCACGCTGGCGACCGCGGTGGAGCCGGAGCTGACGACGGTGCGGCTGCCGGCCGAAGCGGTGGGCGAGGCCGGGATGCGCGCGCTGATGGCCGTGCTGGACGGGCGTGCGGCCGACGCCACGGTGCTGCCGGTCGAGTTGATCTCGCGCGCCTCCACGGGGCGGCCGCCCATACTCCCGTAGCGCCCGCGGCGCCCTGGGTGCCTGAGAACGCCGTGAGCCCCGCCGGACCGACAGGTGTCGGTCCGGCGGGGCTCACGGCGTTACGGGCTGCGCTGCGGCTCACTCCTGCGCTTCGTCGGCTTCGTCGTCGGTGGCCTCGGTGGCCGCGTTCTCCGATTCCATGAGCCGGGAGAGCTGACGCCCCAGGATGCGCTTGAACTTGCGCTTCTGCGGCCGGTTGCGGTCCAGCACCGCGACCTCCAACTGCTCGGCGGTGAGGCTGCGCTCTCCGCCGTTGTTGTCACGGGCGAGGGACTCGACGGCGAGCCCCAGCGCCTCGCTGAGGGTCATGCCGTCGCGGTGCCCCTGGTCGAGGAAGGTGCTGATCTGGTCCGCGTTGCCGCCGACCGCCACCGAGCCGTGCTCGTCGACGATCGAGCCGTCGTGCGGCAGCCGGTAGATCTGGTCGTCCTCCGGGCCGTCCCCGACCTCGGCGACGATCAGCTCCACCTCGTACGGCTTCTCGCCGACGCTGGAGAAGATCGTGCCCAGCGTCTGGGCGTAGACGTTGGCGAGCCCACGGGCCGTCACATCGGCGCGGTCGTAGGTGTAGCCGCGCAGGTCGGCGTAGCGGACCCCGCCGATGCGCAGGTTCTCGAACTCGTTGTACTTGCCGACCGCCGCGAAGGCGATCCGGTCGTAGATCTCGCTGACCTTGTGCAGGGCGCGGGACGGGTTCTCGGCGACGAACACGATGCCGTCCGCGTATTGCAGTACGACCACGCTGCGGCCGCGAGCGATGCCCTTGCGGGCGTACTCGGCGCGGTCCGCCATGGCCTGCTGAGGTGAGACATAGAACGGCGTCGACACCGGTTATCCGTCCCTTTCTGTCAGTGGCGGGGGCACTTCCCGGCGGTAGCCGGGGGAGCATTGCGGACCGTCCGTCAGAGCAGCGCGGCCCGCGGGCCGTCCGGCTGCTCCAGCCGCCGCTCGTGGACGGTGCGGACGATCTCGGACCCCTCGGCCTCCGTGAGCCTGCGGAAGCCCTCGTCGGTGATGACGGTGACGATCGGGTAGATACGGCGGGCCAGGTCCGGTCCGCCGGTCGCCGAGTCGTCGTCCGCCGCGTCGTACAGCGCCTGCACGACCAATGTCGTGGTCTGCTGCTCCGTCAGGTCCTCGCGGTACAGCTTCTTCATGGAGCCGCGGGCGAAGACCGAGCCGGAGCCGGTGGCCGCGAAGCCACGCTCTTCCGAGCGGCCGCCCGTGACGTCGTAGGAGAAGATCCGGCCCTTCTCGCGGTCCATGTCGTACCCCGCGAACAGCGGCACCACCGCGAGGCCCTGCAGGGCCATCCCGAGGTTGCCCCGGATCATGGTGGACAGCCGGTTCGCCTTGCCCTCCAGCGAGAGGGTGGCGCCCTCGACCTTCTCGAAGTGCTCCAGCTCCAGTTGGAAGAGCTTGACCATCTCCACGGCCAGCCCGGCCGTGCCCGCGATGCCCACCGCGGAGTACTCGTCGGCCGGGAAGACCTTCTCGATGTCCCGCTGGGCGATGACGTTGCCCATCGTCGCCCGCCGGTCGCCCGCGAGCACCACGCCGCCGGGGAAGCTCGCCGCGACGATCGTCGTGCCGTGCGGGATCTCGACCGCGCCGTGCAGCGGGGGCAGATTGCGCCGCCCCGGCAGCAGTTCGGGAGAGTGGTCGGAGAGGAAATCCAGGAACGAGGACGAGCCGGGCGTCAGGAAAGCAGCCGGCAGACGCCCTGTGCTCCGAGTGTTGGCTTCCACGCGTTTCCTTCCACCAGATCTTGAAATTCTGCACGGACCTTACCCAGGGCCGTGTCGGTCATCCGTCCCGCGCCCGGGAAGGGCGCGGGACGGTGCGCGCCGGTCCTATTCGCCGCCCTTTTGCACAAAGGAGCGCACGAAGTCCTCCGCGTTCTCCTCCAGGACGTCGTCGATCTCGTCCAGGACTGAGTCCACGTCGTCGGACAGCTTTTCCTGACGCTCCTTGAGGTCCTCGGTGGCTTGCGCGTCCTGCGTCTGCTCCTCGGCCTCCTCGGTGGAACGCGTCGCCTTCTGCTGTCCGCCGCCAGTGTCCTTGGTCGCCATTTCCCTCACACCCCGCTCGGTTCGACGTTCAAGATCAGACCCTACAAGCCGGGTCCGCCATCGGTCCCGCACTTGCTACAACGTTCGGGAGTCACCTCGATGATTCCCGGATCGGGTGCCTTTCAGCCGCCCGACAGCACGTTTACCAGCTCTTCTGCCGTGCGGCAGCGGTCCAGGAGCTCCTTGACGTGATTGCGGGTGCCGCGCAGCGGCTCCAGCGTGGGCACTCGTTGCAGAGAGTCACGACCTGGCAGGTCGAAGATCACTGAGTCCCAGGATGCCGCGGCCACGTCGTCCGCGTACTGCTCCAGACAGCGGCCCCTGAAGTAGGCCCGGGTGTCCTCGGGCGGCTTGGTCCTGGCCCGCATCACCGCCGGCTCCTCCAGCAGCCGCTTCATCTTGCCGCGCGCCGCCAGCCGGTTGTACAGACCCTTCTCGGCCCGTACGTCGGCGTACTGGAGGTCCACCAGATGGAGCCGCGGAGCGTCCCATTCGAGGCCGTCGCGCCGCCGGTAGCCTTCCAGCAGTTCGCGCTTGGCGATCCAGTCCAGCTCGCCCGACAGGCTCATCGGGTCGTTCTCCAGCCGGTTGAGGACGTCCTCCCAGCGCACCAGGACGTCCTTGGTCTGGTCGTCGGCGTCCACCCCGAAGCGGTCCTCGACGTACTTGCGGGCCAGCTCGAAGTACTCCATCTGGAGCTGCACCGCGGTCAGGGTCCGGCCGCTGCGGAGCGTGATCAGCTGTTGCAGCGTCGGGTCGTGTGAGACCTGGTGCAGGGTGCGCACCGGCTGGTCGATGGCGAGGTCGGCCGCGATGAAGCCGTCCTCGATCATCGACAGCACCAGGGCGGTCGTGCCCAGCTTGAGGTACGTCGAGATCTCGGACAGGTTGGCGTCACCGATGATGACGTGCAGCCTGCGGTACTTCTCGGCGTCCGCGTGCGGTTCGTCCCTGGTGTTGATGATCGGGCGCTTGAGGGTGGTCTCCAGGCCCACCTCGACCTCGAAGTAGTCGGCGCGCTGGCTGATCTGGAAGCCGTCTTCGTGGCCGTCCTGGCCGATGCCGACACGGCCGGCTCCGGTCACCACCTGGCGGGACACGAAGAAGGGCGTCAGATGGCGCACGATGTCCGAGAAGGCGGTCTCCCGCTTCATCAGGTAGTTCTCGTGGGTGCCGTAGGACGCGCCCTTGTTGTCGGTGTTGTTCTTGTAGAGGTGGATCGGCTGTGCGCCCGGGATCTGGGCCGCGCGCTCCGCGGCCTCGGCCATGACGCGCTCGCCCGCCTTGTCCCACAGGACGGCGTCGAGCGGATTGGTGACCTCGGGTGAGCTGTACTCCGGGTGCGCGTGGTCCACGTACAACCGGGCCCCGTTGGTGAGGATGACATTGGCCAGGCCGATGTCCTCGTCCGTGAGCTGAGTGGAGTCCGCGGTTTCGCGCGCGAGGTCGAAGCCCCGGGCGTCCCGCAGCGGATTCTCCTCCTCGAAGTCCCACCGGGCGCGGCGCGCCCGGTGCATCGCCGCCGCGTAAGCGTTGACGATCTGGGACGAGGTGAGCATGGCATTGGCGTTCGGGTGGCCCGGAACGGAGATCCCGTACTCCGTTTCGATTCCCATTACTCGCCGTACGGTCATGCGGCCCTCCTTGCCCGGCGGCGCCCCCTGCTGGGGTCGGCGCTCAAGTACCGCTGCGCTTCCGGTCGGTGTGCGGTCCCCGTGCCCGCACAGCATGACGCGGCGGTACCGAAGAGCCTAGAACGCCTTTGCGGCCGTGGGGAGATCATTACAGTCATTGCTCCGGTGCGGGTGCGCCTGTGGAAAACGCGTCCGGCTGCGGATGCCCGCCTGGGGCATCCGCAGCCGGACGGCGGTATTACAGGTACTGGCCGGTATTCGCCACCGTGTCGATGGAGCGGCCGGTGTCCGCGCCCTGCTTTCCGGTGACAAGGGTGCGGATGAAGACGATCCGCTCACCCTTCTTACCGGAGATGCGGGCCCAGTCGTCCGGGTTGGTGGTGTTGGGAAGGTCCTCGTTCTCCTTGAACTCGTCGACGCAAGCGGCGAGCAGGTGAGCGACGCGCAGGCCCTTCTGCTGGTGCTCGAGGAATGCCTTGATGGCCATTTTCTTCGCCCGGTCCACGATGTTCTGGATCATCGCTCCGGAATTGAAGTCCTTGAAATACAGAACTTCCTTGTCTCCGTTGGCGTACGTGACTTCGAGGAAGCGGTTCTCCTCGGTCTCGGTGTACATCCGCTCGACGACCGACTGGATCATGCCGGCGACCGCGGCTTCCCTGGAGCCCCGGTGCTCGGTGAGGTCGTCCTGGTGCAGCGGCAGGGACGACTTCAGGTACTTCGTGAAGATGTCCTTCGCCGCCTCGGCGTCCGGACGCTCGATCTTGATCTTCACATCGAGACGGCCGGGGCGCAGGATGGCCGGGTCGATCATGTCCTCACGGTTCGAGGCGCCGATGACGATGACGTTCTCCAGGCCCTCCACACCGTCGATCTCGGCGAGCAGCTGCGGGACGATGGTGTTCTCCACGTCCGAGCTGACACCGGAACCGCGAGTGCGGAAGAGGGATTCCATCTCGTCGAAGAAGACGATGACGGGGGTGCCCTCGCTCGCCTTCTCCCGCGCACGCTGGAAGACCAGGCGGATGTGCCGCTCGGTCTCGCCGACGTACTTGTTCAGCAGCTCCGGACCCTTGATGTTGAGGAAGTAGCTCTTCCCGGCCGGCTGCCCGGTCACCTCGGCGACCTTCTTGGCAAGGGAGTTGGCCACTGCCTTGGCGATGAGGGTCTTGCCGCATCCGGGCGGGCCGTAGAGCAGCACACCCTTCGGCGGCCGCAGCTCGTGCTCCTTGAAGAGCTCCGGGTGGAGGTACGGGAGCTCGACCGCGTCGCGGATCAGCTCGATCTGGTTGCCCAGACCGCCGATCTTGTCGTAGTCGATGTCCGGGACCTCTTCGAGGACGAGCTCCTCGACCTCGCTCTTGGGTACGACCTCGTAGACGTAGCCGGATCGCGGGTCCAGCAGCAGGGCGTCGCCGGCGCGGATGGTGATGTCCAGCAACGGCTCGGCGAGCCGCACCACCCGTTCCTCGTCGGTGTGCCCGACCACCAGGGCCCGTTCGCCGTCCTCAAGGATCTCCTTGAGGGTGACGATGTCCCCGGCGCGCTCGTACTCCATGGCCTCGACCACATTGAGCGCCTCGTTGAGCATGACTTCTTGACCACGTCGCAGGTCCCCGAGCTCGACGCTGGGGCTCACGTTCACCCGCAGCTTCCGGCCACCTGTGAAAATGTCCGCGGTGTCGTCCTCGTTCGCCTGCAGGAAGACACCGAATCCGGCCGGCGGCTGTGCTAGCCGGTCGACTTCCTCCTTGAGGGCCACGATCTGGTCGCGGGCCTCGCGGAGCGTATTGGCGAGCCGCTCGTTCTGTGCGGACACACCTGCGAGATTGGTCTGGAGCTCGACGATCCGCTCTTCGAGAATCCTCGTGTGACGCGGAGAGTCAGCGAGCTTGCGTCGCAGGACGGCGATCTCCTGCTCGAGATAGGCAACCTGGCCGGCGGGGTCTTCAGAACCCCTCCCGGGCCGGATGCCGCGGTTCATGTCGTCGTCGTGGGCTGCCACGGTCCTCACCTCCTCCAAGGGGAGCTGGACGCTTCCTGACCCTACCTGGGCCAGTGCAGGTTGAAACCCCTAGATCACAAAGACTGTCGGGGTGTGTCCGATCTTCACCCTTGCGCACGTCCTCACGTTGTAGGAATACCCACCCGACAACATCGGAAAGCGACCGGTTGTATCGTCGAGTCGGTCAACACCCGTCAGGGCTGGCTTCAATTGGTTCACACGCGCAGGAACGGCAGGCGAGATGACCGTGCAGGACGAGGTTTCCCCCGAGGCCACAGCACCCGAAGCCCTCGAAGTCTGGATCGACCAGGACATGTGCACGGGCGACGGGATCTGCGCCCAGTACGCTCCGGAAGTTTTTGAACTCGACATCGACGGGCTCGCCTACGTCAAGGGTTCGGGGGACGAACTGCTCGCGGCGCCGGGCGCCACAACCCCCGTACCGCTGACGCTCCTGACCGATGTCGTGGACTCGGCGAAGGAGTGCCCCGGCGACTGTATTCACGTACGTCGGGTTTCGGACAGGACCGAGGTGTACGGCCCCGACGCGGAGTGATGGATCACACACTCCCGGCTACCGGAAGGGCCTGCAGCACGAACTTGCCGCCCTTCCACCGCCACTTGACGCTCCGCTCCCTGTCCGGGCAGCAACGCGGCACCTCCGACGAGGAGTAGCCCAGCAGCCGCGCCGTGACCGTCCCGTCGCGCACCGCGAAGTCCTGGACGCTCAGCCGCTCCTTCGGATCCAGCAGCGTCTCCAGCACCCGCGGCTTCGCTGCCCGCACCGGGGGCCGCGCGAGCACGTAGACCCCGCTGGGCGGCGAGCCCGCCGCTGCGTGGCAGCGGACGACGGCGACCGTCTCCGGGCGGCCGTCCCCGTCCAGGTCCCCGGAGGCCCGGTCGGTGACATCCACCGCGGCCCGGCCGCACTTCACCGGATAGTCCGCCTGCCCCGGGTCGGGGGCGGCGCCCGGCCGCGGCGCGGCGCCGGCGGCGGAGGAGGTGCGGGTCGTCGCGGTGGCTCCTGGGGGCTGCACGAGAGCCGCGCCGGCCACTATGGCGGCGAGCGCCGCGGCGGTGGCTATCCAGTGCACCGACCGGGTGCGGGTGTGCGGAAGGTCCGGGGCGGCCAGGGTCTGCACGCGGGGCGTCTCCTGTGAGAGCTGTGGCGGTGGGATGGCCAGCATCGTGCCACACCGGGCCGCCGGACGGAACGGCCGGGCCCGCTGGTCGCCGCCCGGCGCGGCGCGACGCCGAACGGCCGCCGCCGCCGGGCTCCCGTACGGGGAACTCGGCGGCGGCGGCCGCTGGTTGTCAGCTGCGTGTGGGCTGCTCATCAGCCTGTTCGTCGCAGGGCCGCGAAGTGCGGCGCCGGGGGCGTCAGACCTGCTCGGCTCCGGAGTCGGCGGGGCCGGCCTCGGCTGCCGGTTCGACCACGGCCACGGGCTCGGCTGCCGGTGCGGCCGCCTCCACCGCGGCGGCGGGAGCGGCCGTGGCGGTCGCTGCGGCCTTCGCCGCGGCGGAGCCGCTGGTGCTGCCCGGTCCGGTGTAGTCGTCGCCGTACGCGCCCTTGGCCGGGCGGCGGCGGCGCAGCGGCGGCTCCACCCCGTCCGCGAGGCGGCGGGCGGTGAGCAGGAAGCCGGTGTGCCCGATCATGCGGTGGTCCGGGCGGACCGCCAGCCCTTCGACGTGCCAGGTGCGGACCATGGTCTCCCAGGCCGACGGCTCGTTGAAGGTGCCGTGCTCGCGGAGCGACTCGACGGTGCGGGCCAGCTGCGTCGTGGTGGCGACGTACGCGCACACGATGCCGCCGGGGACCAGCGCCTTGGAGACGACGTCGAGGCACTCCCAGGGGGCGAGCATGTCCAGGATGACGCGGTCGACCTCGGTGTCGGACAGGTTGTCCTGGAGGTCACCGACTGTCAGCTGCCAGGCGGGGTGCTCGGAGCCGAAGTAGCGCTGGACGTTCTGGGCGGCGATCTCGGCGAAGTCGGCGCGGCGCTCGTAGGAGTGCAGCATGCCCTGGTCGCCGATGGCGCGCAGCAGGAACGTGCTGAGCGAACCGGAGCCGACGCCCGCCTCGACGACGCGTGCGCCGGGGAAGATGTCGGCCATCGCCAGGATCTGCCCGGCGTCCTTGGGGTAGACCACGGCAGCACCGCGCGGCATGGAGAGGACATAGTCGGGGAGCAGGGGTCGCAGAGCCAGATACGCGACGTTTCCCGTGGTGCGGACAACACTGCCCTCGGGGACGCCGATCAGCTCGTCATGCGGGAAGGAACCCTTGTGGGTGTGGAAACTCTTCCCGGCTTCGAGCGTGAAGGTGTAGTGGCGACCCTTGGGGTCGGTGAGCTGGACCTGATCCCCGACTTGGAATGGGCCGCGACGGCGGGCGGCACCGGTCGGTTCGGACATGTGAGCAGCCTACCTGGGGTTCCCGGCACCGACGGCCAGGGGCTCGGAGACCGGGCCCTGCGCTCGTCAGCCCGCTCAGGTCCGGGTCCCGGGCTCGCTCAGGTCCGGGGCTCGCTCCGGTCTGCGGCTCGCTCAGGCCTGCGGCCGCGCCATGGCCGCCACGAAGGCCCGCTCGACGTCCGAGGTGGAGAGCACGCCGTAGATCTCGCCGGTCTCCTCCAGCACGAGGTACTCGGTGGCGGGGGCGGCGCGCAGCGTCTCCAGGAGATCCTCGCCGGACAGCTCCGCGGAGACCCGCATGCCGTCCTTGAGGTCCTGCGCCAGGCCGCTGACGGCGACCCACGGGCGGCGGTGCTCGGGGACGCCGACGATGGCCGCCTCGCGGACCACCGCGGTCGGGTCGCCGTGCCCGTCCACCACGACCAGGGCGCGTGCCCCGGCCTCGTTGGCCCGGCGCAGCGCCTCGGACAGCGGGGTGGCCGCCTCGACGGGGACCGCGCGCCGGGTGAGCGTACGGGCGCGCAGGCCGGGCAGGCGCTCGCGCAGCCGGGCCATCCGCAGGCTGTTGCCGGCGCCGGTCCAGATGATCGCGGCGAGGATGGCGGCGAGCAGCGCGTCGGTGAGCGTGTCGACGCCGCTGATGTCCTCGGTGGCGTCGCCGAGGGCGCCGGTGTGGGTGAGCAGCGGCAGGCCGATGAGGACGGTGACGGCGAGCGCGCGGCCGGTCCAGGCGGCTGCGGTGGTGCCGGTCATCGGGTTGCCGGTGAGCTTCCAGACCACGGCCCTGAGCATCCGGCCGCCGTCCAGCGGGAGTCCGGGCAGCAGGTTGAAGGCCGCCACGATGAGGTTGGAGATCATCAGCCCGGCCAGCAGCACGCCGGGGACGGTGCCGGCCTCGACGACCAGCATGCCGAGGTAGAAGACGCCGGAGAGGACGAGCGAGAGCAGCGGGCCGACGAAGGCGAGGACGAACTCGCGGCCGGGGGTCTCGGACTCCTTCTCGATCTCCGAGACGCCGCCGAAGAACTGCAGCTGGATGCGGCGCACCGGCAGCCCGAAGCGCAGCGCGGCGACGGTGTGGGCCAGCTCGTGGATGAGCACGGAGGCGTAGAAGGCCACCGCGAAGAAGAGCGCGACGAGATAGCGCGCGTTGCCCAGTTCAGGCAGCACCCGGTCGAGCTGGCCGCCGAAGACCCAGGTGATCAGGGCGGCGACGACGAACCAGCTGGGCGCGACGTAGACCGGGACGCCGAACGGGCGGCCCATCAGGATGCCGCCGCCGGCCTCGCGGGGGCGCTTGGGCCTGCGCGGGGGCTTGCGCTCGCCGGGAGTGCGCTCCTGGGGCGCCTGGTCCCGCGCCGCCCGGTCCTGTGGCGAGCGCTCCGGCGACCCGTGCTCCGCGGGCGTGCGCTCCTCGGACGCCCGCTCGTGCGGCCCGGCGTCCTCGGGAGTGCGGTTCCCGGGCTGTCGGCCCTCTGGCTCGGTCGCGGGGTCCGCTCCCCCACGGCCGGGCTGCGGCTGCCCGCTCTCGTCCACGGTGTCCCCTCGTTCCGGTGCGTCCCCCACGCCGTCTGCCGGGCGCTTCCACGATCATGCGGGGCGAAGGGGTCTGACGTCGATGGTATGCCGCTGAGTGTCGGCGCCGGGCCGTAGGGTCGTACGCCATGGGACCCACCGCCGAAAAGGCCGCCAAGGGCGAGAAGAGCAAGCAGCCCGGCCGACCGGTCGCGCTGTCGCCGTCGCGCGCCGGCGACTTCATGCAGTGTCCGCTGCTGTACCGCTTCCGCGTCATCGACAAACTGCCGGAGAAACCGAGCGAGGCGGCCACCCGCGGCACCGTGGTGCACGCGGTGCTGGAGCGGCTCTTCGACGCTCCGGCCGCGGAGCGGAGCGCGCCGCGGGCCCGCTCGATGGTGGCCGGCGAGTGGGAGAAGCTGCTCGCCGCCAAGCCCGCGCTCACCGAGCTGTTCGCCGACGACGCGGACGGCGAGCGGCTGACCCGCTGGCTGGGCGACGCCGAGAAGCTCGTCGAGCGGTGGTTCACGCTGGAGGACCCGACCCGGCTGGAGCCCGCCGAGCGCGAGCTGTACGTGGAGACGGTGCTGGAGTCCGGGCTGATGCTGCGCGGTTTCATCGACCGGGTCGACGTCACGCCGAGCGGCGAGGTGCGGATCGTCGACTACAAGACCGGCAAGGCCCCGCGGCCCGAGTACTCGGCGGACTCGCTGTTCCAGATGAAGTTCTACGCCCTGGTGCTGTGGCGGTTGCGCGGCTCGGTGCCGCGGCGGCTCCAACTGGTCTATCTGGGCAGCGGGGACGTGCGCACGTACGACCCGACCGAGGAGGACCTGCTGGGCGTCGAGCGCAAGCTGCTGGCCCTCTGGGAGGCCATCCAGCTCGCGACGGACACCGGGGACTGGCGGCCCCGGCCGACCAAGCTGTGCGGCTGGTGCGACCACCAGGCCGTCTGCCCGGAGTTCGGCGGCACTCCCCCGCCGTACCCGCTGGCTCTGGGCGAGACGCGGCGCGATCCGGCGGAGCCCGCGCGGACCGGGGAGCGTCCCGCCCAGGGCAGAATGGGCCCGGTCTAACGAAGGAGATTTCCTGTGACGATCCGTGTCCTACTGGTCGACGACCAGCCGCTGCTGCGCACCGGTTTCCGCATGATCCTGGAAGCGGAGCAGGAACTCGCGGTCGTCGGCGAGGCCGGGGACGGCTTGCAGGCGCTCGACCAGGTGCGGGCCCTGCAGCCCGACGTCGTGCTGATGGACATCCGGATGCCCCGGATGGACGGGGTCGAGGCGACCCGGCAGATCACCGGCCCCGGCCGGGACGGTCCGGCGAAGGTGCTGGTCCTGACCACGTTCGACCTCGACGAGTACGTGGTGGAGGCGCTGCGCGCCGGCGCCAGCGGGTTCCTGTTGAAGGACGCGCCCGCCAATGAGCTGGTGCAGGCGATCCGGGTGGTGGCGGCGGGCGAGGCGATGCTCGCCCCGAGCATCACCCGGCGGCTGCTCGACAAGTACGCCGAGAAGCTGCCGTCCGGCGAGGACCCGATGCCGAACACCCTGCACACCCTGACCGAGCGCGAGGTCGAGGTGCTCAAGCACGTGGCGCAGGGGCTGTCGAACGCGGAGATCGCGGCGGACCTCTTCGTCAGCGAGACGACCGTCAAGACGCATGTCGGCCATGTGCTGACGAAGCTGGGGCTCCGCGACCGGGTGCAGGCCGCGGTCTACGCGTACGAGAGCGGACTCGTCCGCCCCGGCGCGCGCTAGAGCCGCGACGGGGCAAAGCTTGCGGGGAGGGGCGCTAGAGCCCGCCCGGGAGGGCCGCTCACGCCCGCCTCGTCGTAGCCGTGGTCACATCCCGGCTATTCCTCGGTCTCCTTGCTCAGTTCCCAGAAGCGGAACACCGTCGAGGCGTCCAGCGTCCATTCGAGACCGGAGATCCCGGGGCCGGCCACCGCGTACTGCTTGCCCTGCCACAGCGGGAGGATCGGCAGTTCCTCGGCGACGATGTCCTGGAGCTCGGAGAAGTCCTCGACGGTCGCGCCCCGGTTGTCCTCGGCGGCGGCCTCGGGGAGGAGCTCCTTGGTGATCCGCGCGGAGCTGTAGCGGTTGTCCAGCACGTTGTTCTTGCCGAAGAAGGGCCCGGTGAAGTTGTCCGGGTCCGGGTAGTCGGGCACCCAGCCCTTGGCGTACGCGCCGTACTTCCCGGCCGCGATGCCCTTCTCGTACTCCGCCAGGTCGGCGGTCTTCACATCCGCGTCGAACAGCCCGCTCGCGTTGAGCTGCTGCGCGATCTCCTTGAACTCGGGAACGGTGCCCGGTCCGTAGCGGGTCGGGGTGGCCCACAGGGTCAGCTTCACCTTGCCGCTGACGCCGGCGTCGCGCAGCGCGGCCGCCGCCTTGGCGGGCTGCGGGCGGTCGCCGTAGGTGTCGAAGAAGGCCGTGTTGTGCCCGGTGATGCCCGACGGGACGATCGAGTAGAGCGGCTCGGCGGTGCGCTTGTAGACGTCGCGCACCAGCGTGCTGCGGTCGATGAGGTAGGCGACGGCCTTGCGGACTCCGAGCTTGCCCGTCACCGGGTGCTTGGTGTTGAAGACCAGGTGCTGCACCTCGGCGCTGCTGCCCTCGACGAGCTGGACGCCGTCCGGGCCGCCGGTGGCCGAGGTCTCCAGGTCCGCGATGTCCTTCATCGCCAGGCCTCGGTAGGCGAGGTCGATGTCGCCCTTCTCGACGGCCTTCTTGAGCGCCGCCTGCCGCTGGAAGAACTTGATCGTCATGCCGGAGTTCTGGACCTTGGCGGGGCCCTTGTAGTCCGTGTTCACCGAGAACAGGGCCTGCTTCGAGCTGTACGAGTCCAGCTTGTAGACGCCGGAGCCGATGGCCTTGTCGTCCGTCCGCAGCCGGTCCGCCGGGTACTCGGTGTGGTCCACGATGGACCCCGCTCCCGAGGCGATCTTCATGGGGAAGGTCGCGTCCGGGGTCTTCAGGTGGAAGACGATCCGGTGGTCGTCCGGGGTGTCGATGTTCTTGATCGAGGACAGCATCACGGCCGGGCCGAGGTCGTCATTGATCCGCAGCGTGCGCAGGAAGGAGTACTCGACGTCCTTGGACGTCATGTCGTGGCCGTTGCTGAACTTCAGGCCGCCCTTCAGGGTGCACGCGTAGACGGTGCTGTGGCTGTCCTGGAAGCCGCATTCCTTCGCGGCCTCCGGCTCCGGAGGCGTGGTGCCGCCGCGGGGGAAGCTCAGCAACGACTGGAAGACGTTGTTGAACAGCAGCCATGAGCCCGGGTCGTATCCCGCGGCCGGGTCGGTCGCGACCACCTTGTCCGTCATCCCCATGACCAGGGACTCACCGCCGCCGGCGGCCTCACCGCCCTGCGAACCGCAACCGCTGAGCAGCGCGGCGGTCACCCCCACACCGAGCGGGGCGGCCAGCCACTGGTCACGTTTCCTCACGCGCACGTTCCTCACAGTTCGATTCATCTCATGCCGGTTCACACCGGGGTATACCAGGTTCGATCGGGGTCCGGGTCGGCGCCGGGTTCACCGGACCGCCCCTCGGCGGGGCACCGCCGCGCAGGGTCAATCCTGGACGCCGCGCCCCAGCTCCCACAACTGCAGCAGCGAGGCGGAGCTGATCGCCCATTCCACGCCGGTGATGTCGTCCCGGGCCGCGACGTACTGCCGTCCCTGCCAGAGCGGCAGCAGCGGCACGTCTTCGGCGATGATGTTCTGCGCCTTCTTGAAGCTCGGCACCGCTCCGTTGCGCTCGGCTTCCTGCCGGGTGCGCGGGATCAGGGTCGACTCGATGTCGGAGTTGCGGTACGGCGTGCCCAGGAAGTTGTCCTTGCCGGAGAACGGGGCGATGTAGGTCTCCGGGTCGGGGAAGTCCGGGTACCAGCCCATCCCGTAGACGGGGAACTCCTGCTTGACGGCGGCCGGCCGGAACTCCTCCCACTTCATGCCCTTGACGTCGATGTCGAAGAGCCCGGTCGCGTTGAACTGGCGCTGCAGTTCCTTGAACTCCGCACCGGTCGCGGGACCGTAGTGGTCAGTGGTGTACGTGAAGGTGAGCTTGACCGGCGTCCGGACGCCGGCGTCCTTCAGGGTCTGCCGGGCCGCGGCCACGCTCGGCTCCTTGTAGACGTTGTAGAACGAGTTGACGTGTCCGGTCAGCCCGCTCGGCACCATCGAGTAGAGCGGGTCGCCGGTCCGCTCGTACACATCGCGCACCAGCGCCTGGCGGTCGACGATCCGGGCCATCGCCTGGCGGACCGCCTTGCTCTTGACTCGCCGGTCCTCGGTGTTGAACGCAAGATAGCGGATTTCCTTGCCGGGCATCTCGACCAGCTCGACGCCCTTCTGGTCGCTCTTCTGCAGCGTGTCGATCTGCTGGGGCGACAACGAGCGGTTCACCACGTCGATGTCACCCTTGCTCAGGGCTTTCTGCATCGAGTCGGAGTCGTCGAAGAACGCCATCTCGACCTTGTCGTTCTTCAGCTCCAGCCCGCCCTTGTAGTTCGGGTTCTTGCTGAAGACGGCCTTGAGGATGCGGCCGTCCTTCTCCTCGACCTCCACCGAGTACGGGCCGGAACCGACCATCTCGAAGCCCTTGTTGAGCGCCTTCGGGTTGTACACCTCGCTGTCCACGATCGCCGCCGCGGGCGTCGCGAGCTTCTGCGGGAAGGTGGCGTCGGGGGCCTTGAGGTGGAAGACGATCTCGGAGTCGCTCGGCGTCTCGACCTTGTCGATGCCCGACATCAGGCCGACGGGACCGCTCTTGAACTGAATTCTCAGCGTCCGCTCGATGGAGAACTTCACGTCCTGGGCGGTGAGCGCGTGCCCGTTGGAGAATTTCAGCCCCCTGCGCAGGCTGCAGCGGTACTGCTCGTTCTGCTGGTCCCGGAAGCTGCAACTGCTGGCCGCCTCGGGCACCGGTTCGGTGCCGGAGCGGGGCAGCGTCATGAGTGTCTGGAAGGAGCTGCCCAGGACGTTCCAGGTGTTCACGTCGTACGCCGCCGCGGGGTCGAGCGGGGCCGGCGCATCCCCCGTCCGCGCGATGCGGTCGGTGGTGCCCACGACGATGGGGTCGCCGCCGTCGCCCGCACCGCCCGACCCGCCACATGCGGCGAGTACCGGAGCGAGCAGACCGACCAAGGCCGGCAGCACCAAAGTCTTGCGGTTCATTGTGGGCGTTCTCCCTCGTCGCGTGCGCTGGTCACGGGGGTTGGCTGAGTTCTCGCGAAGAGATTAGTCGGCGTGGTCAGCGCCACTGGAACACAACGAAGTCGATGCAATATCACGCCCAGATAACGGATGGCAGTTCACCGATAATCGGACGCTGGAACGATTCGTACGCACGCCCCCTAACCCGGACACATGCATGCGACACCCCCGCCCCAACGCCCCCGCGAAACACAGGCGAAGGACGCTGTCGACGGGCTGGCGAGTGATAAACATCACTCTTCCAATTATGTTGATGCTTGCAGGAATTCAGCCAGCGCTTGTGTCACGGAAAATGAGCGCGCGGACGCCGAGAGTTCCGTCGGGCATTTCGCGGCGCACGCTCAGTGCGCGCGTCAGTGCATTCCGGTGATCAGGCCGCGGAGAAATGCGAGATCCACTTCTTCGAGCGAGCCGACGACGGTCCGCCCGGCGGCGGCCCCGATCGGCACCACCGACGGCACCGCCACCACCCGGCAGCCGGCGGCCTCGGCCGAGGCGACACCGGTCGGGGTGTCCTCGACGACGGCGCAGCGCGCCGGGTCCGCGCCGAGTCTGGCCGCCGCGAGGAGGTACGGGTCCGGGTGCGGCTTGGTGCGTTCCAACTCGTCCCCCGCGAGGGTCACCGAGAAGTTCTCCGCGCCCAGCGAGTGCAGCATCCGGTCGATGACGGTCCGGTGCGAGGCGGAGACGAGCGCGGTGGGCACTTGATGGGCCGCCAGCTCCGTGAGCAGCCGTCGCGCACCGGGCATCAACGGGACGCCGCGCGCGATCCGCTCGACGAAGCCCGCGTTCAGCAGCACGGTCACCTCGGCGAGCGTGATGTCGGCCCCGGTGGCTTGAATCAGATAGGAGGCGCTGCGCGTCATGGGGCCGCCGACGACGACCTCGCGGTGGTGATCGGCCAGTGCGTGCCCGAGTCGCGCGAACACCTCGACCTCGGCGTCCCACCAGAATCCCTCGGTGTCGACGAGCGTTCCGTCCATGTCGAGGAGCACGGCCTGGAGGGTGGCACCATCGGCCGAACGAGTATCGATGGCTTGGATGCTGCTGGTCATCCGTACACCTCCGTATAGGGACGCGAAGGCCGGCCACCCCCCAGGGAAGGGGAGCGACCGGCCTCTACCGGACCGACAAGTGTACGTCGTGATCCGTTACCGCGCGTTGAAGTATTTCGCCTCGGGGTGGTGGATGACGATCGCGTCGGTGGACTGCTCGGGATGCAGCTGGAACTCCTCGGAGAGCTGGACGCCGATCCGCTCGGGCTGCAGCAGCTCGGCGATCTTGGCCCGGTCCTCCAGATTCGGGCAGGCCCCGTAGCCGAGCGAGAACCGCGCGCCGCGGTACTTCAGCGCGAACATGTCCTCGACCGCCGCCGGGTCCTCGCTGTCGAATCCGAGCTCGGAGCGGACCCGGGCGTGCCAGTACTCGGCGAGTGCCTCGGCCAGCTGGACGGAGAGGCCGTGCAGTTCCAGGTAGTCGCGGTAGGAGTCGGACTCGAAGAGCTTCGCCGTGGCCCCGCCGATGCGACTGCCGACGGTGACGATCTGGAGCCCCACGACGTCGGGCTCACCGGCCTCCTCGGGCCGGAAGAAGTCCGCGAGGCACAGCCGGCGGCCCCTGCGCTGGCGCGGGAAGCTGAAGCGGGTCCGCTCCGAGCCGTCGTCGTTGAGCAGGATCAGGTCGTCGCCCTTGGAGACGCAGGGGAAGTAGCCGTAGACGACGGCGGCTTCGAGCAGGTTCTCGGTGTGCAGCTGGTCGAGCCAGCCGCGCAGCCGGGGCCGCCCCTCGGTCTCCACCAGCTCCTCGTACGTCGGACCGCCGCTGCGTGCTTCCTTGAGGCCCCACTGCCCCTTGAAGAGGGCGCCCTCGTCGAGCCAGGAGGCGTAGTCGCGCAGCGGGATGCCCTTGATGACACGGGTGCCCCAGAACGGCGGGGTGGGCAGCGGGTTGTCGATGGACACGTCGGAGCGGACGGTGCCCTCGTCGGGGGCGGGCTCGTCGACCGGGGTCTCCCGCTTGGCGACCCGGCGTTGCTTGAGTTCGGGCAGCACCGCGCCGGGCACGCCGCGCTTGACCGCGATCAGCGCGTCCATCAGCCGCAGGCCCTCGAAGGCGTCCCGCGCGTAGCGGACCTCGCCCTCGTAGATCTCGTGCAGGTCCTGCTCGACGTAGGCGCGGGTCAGCGCGGCGCCACCGAGGATGACGGGGTAGTCGGCGGCCATCTTGCGCTGGTTGAGCTCCTGCAGGTTCTCCTTCATGATCACCGTGGACTTCACCAGCAGCCCGGACATCCCGATCACGTCCGCGCGGTGCTCGGTGGCCGCCTCCAGGATCGCCGAGACCGGCTGCTTGATGCCGAGGTTGACGACCGTGTAGCCGTTGTTCGACAGGATGATGTCGACCAGGTTCTTGCCGATGTCGTGCACGTCCCCGCGCACCGTGGCCAGCACGATGGTGCCCTTGCCGTCGTCGTCGGTCTTCTCCATGTGCGGTTCCAGATAGGCCACCGCGGTCTTCATCACCTCGGCCGACTGGAGCACGAACGGCAGCTGCATCTGGCCGGAGCCGAACAGCTCGCCGACGGTCTTCATGCCTTCCAGCAGCGTGTCGTTGACGATCGCCAGCGCGGGCCGGGCGGCCAGGGCTTCGTCGAGGTCGGCGTTGAGGCCGTTCTTCTCGCCGTCGATGATCCGCCGCCGCAGCCGCTCGTCCAGCGGCAGCGCCAGCAGTTCCTCGGCGCGGCTCGCCTTCATCGACTGCGCGTCGACCCCGTCGAAGAGCTCCAGGAACCGCTGGAGCGGGTCGTAGCCCTCCGCCCGCCGGTCGTAGATCAGGTCGAGGGCGACGTCGCGCTGCTCGTCCTCCAGCCGGGCGATCGGCACGATCTTCGCCGCGTGCACGATCGCCGAGTCCAGCCCGGCTTCCACGCACTCGTGCAGGAAGACGGAGTTGAGCACCATGCGGGCGGCCGGGTTGAGGCCGAAGGAGATGTTGGACAGGCCCAGCGTGGTCTGCACGTCGGGGTGCAGGCGCTTGAGTTCGCGGATCGCGTCGATGGTCGCCGCGCCGTCCTTGCGGGACTCCTCCTGGCCGGTGCAGATCGTGAAGGTCAGGCAGTCGATGAGGATGTCCGACTCGTGGACCCCCCACTTCCCGGTCAGGTCGGCGATGATGCGCTCCGCGATCGCCACCTTGTGCTCCGGCGTCCGCGCCTGGCCCTGCTCGTCGATGGTCAGCGCGATCAGCGCCGCGCCGTGCTCCTTGGCCAGCGTGGCCATCTGCGCGAAGCGCGACTCGGGGCCGTCGCCGTCCTCGTAGTTCACCGAGTTGATCACTGCCCGGCCGCCCAGCTTCTCCAGCCCGGCGCGGATGACCGCGGGCTCGGTGGAGTCCAGCACCAGCGGCAGGGTGGAGGCTGTGGCGAAGCGGCCGGCGATCTCGGCCATGTCGGCGGCGCCGTCGCGGCCCACATAGTCGACGCACACGTCCAGCAGGTGCGCGCCCTCGCGGATCTGGTCGCGGGCGATCTCCACGCAGTCGTCCCAGCGCGCTTCGAGCATCGCCTCGCGGAACTTGCGCGAGCCGTTGGCGTTGGTCCGCTCGCCGATCGCCAGGTAGGAGGCGTCCTGCCGGAACGGCACGCTCTGGTAGAGCGAGGCCGCGCCCGGCTCCGGCTTGGGGTGGCGCTCGGGGGGCGTCATGCCGCGGACCCGCTCGACGACCTGGCGCAGGTGCTCGGGGGTGGTGCCGCAGCAGCCGCCGATCAGCGACAGCCCGTACTCCCGGATGAACATCTCGTGCGCGTCCGCCAGTTCCTCGGGGGACAGCGGGTAGTGCGCGCCGTTCTTGCCCAGCAGCGGCAAGCCCGCGTTGGGCATCGCCGAGACCCGGGTGCGGGCGTGCCGGGCGAGGTAGCGCAGGTGCTCGCTCATCTCGGCCGGGCCGGTCGCGCAGTTCAGCCCGATCATGTCGATGCCGAGCGGCTCCAGCGCGGTCAGCGCCGCGCCGATCTCCGAGCCCAGCAGCATGGTGCCGGTGGTCTCCACCGTCACCTGCACCAGCAGCGGCAGGTCCACGCCGACGGCTTCCAGCGCCCGGCGGGCGCCGATGACGGACGCCTTCGTTTGCAGCAGGTCCTGGGTGGTCTCCACCAGCACCGCGTCCGCGCCGCCCGCGATCAGGCCCTCGACGTTCTGCTGGTAGGCGTCGCGCAGCGCGCCGTACGGGGCGTGGCCCAGCGTCGGCAGCTTGGTGCCGGGGCCCACCGAGCCCAGCACCCAGCGCGGCCGGCCGTCCGCGGCGAATTCGTCGGCGACCTCGCGCGCGATCCGCGCGCCGGCCTCGGCCAGCTCGAAGACCCGGTCGGCGATGTCGTACTCGCCCAGCGCCGCGAGGTTCGTTCCGAAGGTGTTGGTCTCCACGCAGTCCACGCCGACCGCGAAGTACTCCTCGTGCACCGAGCGCACGATGTCGGGCCGCGTCACATTGAGGATCTCGTTGCAGCCTTCGAGATCCTGGAAGTCCGCCATGGTCGGATCCTGCGCCTGCAGCATCGTGCCCATCGCTCCGTCGGCGACCACTACACGTGAGGCCAGGGCCTCACGCAGAGCATCGACTCGATCGCGGCTGGTGCGGCTGTCGGACGACGGCGTTTTCGAGGCCATGGAACTGCTCCCGGGGTTGCGACGGCTGTCGGCTTTGCGTCTTCCGGTGGAAGGCGCACCTCGTCAGGGTAACCGGCAGCCCTTCCGGCGATACGGCTGTCCCACGACCCGGACAGTGGCCGACGGCCCTCGGCCGCCTCTCGACTGTCCCTCGACGAAGATCATTGACAGACTCCGGCCCACTACCACGGGGTCGGCATCGACCGATAGTGTTCAGCATTGTCGAACGGCATCTCACGGAGGTTGGCGATGGCACGGACCATCCAGTCGCTCGAACGGGCAGCGGCCATATTGCGGCTGCTCGCGGGCGGCGAGCGGCGGCTCGGTCTGTCCGACGTCGCGTCGTCACTGGGGCTGGCCAAGGGAACCGCGCACGGCATCCTGCGCACCCTCCAGCAAGAGGGCTTCGTCGAGCAGGACCCCGCGTCCGGGCGCTACCAGCTCGGCGCCGAACTGCTCCGGCTCGGCAACAGCTACCTGGACGTGCACGAACTGCGCGCGCGGGCCCTCGTCTGGACGGACGACCTGGCCCGGTCCAGCGGCGAGAGCGTCTACCTGGGGGTGTTCCACCAGCCGGGCGTGCTGATCATCCACCACGTCTTCCGGCCCGACGACAGCCGTCAGGTCCTGGAGGTCGGCGCCATGCAGCCGCTGCACAGCAGTGCGCTGGGCAAGGTGCTGTCGGCGTACGACCCGGTGGCGCACAGTGAAGTCACCGAGGGCGAGCGGGAGTCCTTCACCGCCCGCACGACCACCGGCGCGGCGGAATTCGAGGCCGTCCTCGACCTCACCAGGGCCCGCGGCTGGGCGTCCGACGTGGAAGAGACCTGGGAGGGCGTCGCCGCGCTCGCCGCCCCGATCCACGACCGGCGGCGGATGCCGGTCGGCGCCGTGGGGATCACCGGCGCGGTGGAGCGGCTGTGCGAGGGCGGCGAGCTGCGCCCCGAGCTGGTCGCGGCGGTCAGGGACTGCGCCCGCGCGGTATCGCGCGATCTTGGCGCCGGCCGCTTCTGAGCGGTGTACCGGCCCCGGCCGCTTCCGAGCGGTGTCCGGGCGACGCCGGGCGGTGTCCGAGCGACGCCGGGCGTGTCCGAGCGACGCCGGGCGGTGTTTTCGAGCGAGTTCCGAGCGGTGTTCCGAGCAAAGTTCGGACGGCGTTCCGCAGCCGGCGGGCCGGTCTGCCGACGAGATTCGCGCGGGTCCGGGACCGAGACTCATGGGGTATACACCGGATCCGTCGAATCCGGTCCATACGAGGTTTCCCTCCCAGAACCCTTGACTCCGTGTTAACAGAAGAGAAAACTGCCGTTCATCGGTCGGCATTGTCGAACACCTGACGACAATATTCGTTAGGGTGGAACATGCCGCAGGCCGACAAGCTCTCATACCGAGGGCGCGAGCCGTCGGGGGAGACCCGTGGCTCGCCTTCCCCTGGACGAAGGACAAAGGAGTCGCGGGTGTCCAGCTCCGACATTTTCATCGGCGAGACCATCGGTACCGCCATTCTCATCCTGCTCGGCGGTGGTGTCGTCGCCGCCGTCACTCTGAAGCGCTCGAAGGCGTTCAACGCCGGCTGGGTGGCCATCACCTTCGGGTGGGGCTTCGCCGTGCTCACCGGCGCCTACATCTCCGTCGGCCTCTCCGGCGCGAACCTCAACCCGGCGGTCACCGTCGGCATCGCCATCAAGAGCGGCGAGTGGGGCGACGTACCCGTCTACTTCGCCGGCCAGCTGCTCGGCGCGATGATCGGCGCGGTGCTGGTCTGGGTCTCCTACTACGGCCACTTCCTCGCCCATCTGAGTGACCCCGAGATCGTCGGGGCGACCACCGCCCAGGAGGGCATGGTCGACAGGGCCGCCGCCCCGGCCGCGGGCCCGGTCCTCGGCATCTTCTCCACCGGTCCGGAAATCCGGAACGTGGCGCAGAACCTGGCCACCGAGATCATCGCCACCTTCGTACTGGTGCTGGCGATCCTCACCCAGGGCCTGACCAAGGGCCTCGGCCTGTCCGGCACCGGCGTGCTGATGACCGCGTTCGTCGTGGTCGGCATCGGCCTCTCGCTCGGCGGCCCGACCGGGTACGCCATCAACCCGGTCCGTGACCTCGGTCCGCGCATCGTGCACGCCCTGCTGCCGCTGCCCAACAAGGGCGGCTCCGACTGGGGCTACTCCTGGATCCCGGTCGTCGGCCCGCTGATCGGCGGCGCCATCGCCGGCGGCGTCTACCGGCTCGCCTTCGCCTAGGCAGCCGGCGACAGCAGAAGCCGACACGAGAATCCAGCGCCGCAGAGACTTCAGGAGCACACCGTGACCGACGCTCACACCACCGGCCCGTTCATCGCGGCCATCGACCAGGGCACCACCTCCAGCCGCTGCATCGTGTTCGACAAGGACGGCCGGATCGTCTCCGTCGACCAGAAGGAACACGAGCAGATCTTCCCGAAGCCCGGCTGGGTGGAGCACGACGCCACCGAGATCTGGACCAACGTCAAGTCGGTCGTCGACAGCGCGATCAGCAAGGCCGGCATCACCTCCGCCGACGTCTTGGCGATCGGCATCACCAACCAGCGCGAGACCACGGTTCTGTGGGACAAGGCGACCGGCGAGCCGGTGCACAACGCCCTCGTCTGGCAGGACACCCGCACCGACGCCCTCTGTCGCGAGCTGGGCCGCAACGTCGGCCAGGACCGCTTCCGCCGCGAGACCGGGCTGCCGCTCGCCTCGTACTTCGCCGGTCCGAAGATCCGCTGGCTGCTCGACAACGTCGAGGGACTGCGCGAGCGCGCCGAGCGCGGCGAGATCCTCTTCGGGACCATGGACTCCTGGGTCATCTGGAACCTCACCGGCGGCGTCGACGGCGGGGTGCACGTCACCGACGTCACCAACGCCTCGCGCACCATGCTGATGAACCTGCACACCATGCGCTGGGACGAGAAGATCCTGGCCTCGATGCAGATCCCGGCCGAGGTGCTGCCGGAGATCCGCTCCTCCGCCGAGGTCTACGGCCACGCCAAGGACGGCGTGCTGGCGGGCATCCCGGTCGCCTCCGCGCTCGGCGACCAGCAGGCGGCGCTGTTCGGCCAGACCTGCTTCGCCAAGGGCGAGGCCAAGTCCACGTACGGCACCGGCACCTTCATGCTGATGAACACCGGCAGCGAGCCGGTCAATTCGTACAACGGACTGCTGACCACGGTCGGCTACCGGATCGGCGACCAGGACCCGGTCTACGCCCTTGAGGGCTCGATCGCGGTCACCGGCTCGCTCGTCCAGTGGATGCGCGACCAGATGGGCCTGATCAAGAGCGCGGCCGAGATCGAGACCCTCGCCAGCACGGTCGAGGACAACGGCGGCGCGTACTTCGTGCCTGCCTTCTCCGGCCTGTTCGCCCCGTACTGGCGCGACGACGCCCGCGGCGTGATCGCGGGTCTGACCCGCTACGTCACCAAGGCGCACATCGCGCGCGCCGTGCTCGAAGCCACCGCATGGCAGACCCGCGAGATCACCGACGCGATGACCAAGGACTCCGGCGTCGAGCTGACGGCCCTCAAGGTCGACGGCGGTATGACCTCCAACAACCTGCTGATGCAGATCCTCGCGGACTTCCTCGGCGCACCCGTGGTGCGCCCGATGGTCGCCGAGACGACCTGCCTCGGCGCCGCCTACGCCGCCGGCCTGGCCGTCGGCTTCTGGTCAGGCACCGACGAACTGCGCGCCAACTGGCGCCGGGCCGCCGAATGGACCCCACGAATGGACGCGGACGTACGCGACCGCGAGTACAAGAGCTGGCTCAAGGCCGTAGAGCGGACCATGGGCTGGATCGAGGACGAGGAGTAATCATGACCACCCTGCAGAGCGTCCCGACACTCGGGACGCACCCGGCCGCCGGTCTGAACCCGGGCCGCGCCGAAACCCGGGACCGGCTGTCCAACGCGACGTACGACCTCCTGGTGATCGGCGGCGGCATTCTGGGCACCTCGGTGGCCTGGCATGCCGCGCAATCCGGACTGCGGGTGGCGATGGTGGACGCCGGCGACTTCGCCGGCGCCACTTCGTCCGCCTCCTCCAAGCTCGTCCACGGCGGTCTGCGCTACCTGCAGACCGGCGCGGTCAAGCTGGTCGCGGAGAACCACCACGAGCGGCGGGTGCTCGCCAAGGACGTGGCGCCGCACCTGGTCAACCCGCTCACCTTCTACCTGCCCGTCTACAAGGGCGGCCCGCACGGCGCGGCCAAGCTCGGCGCGGGCGTCTTCGCCTACTCCGCGCTGTCCGCCTTCGGCGACGGCGTCGGCAAGGTCATCTCCCCCGCCAAGGCCGCCGCGGCCAACCCCGCGATGCGCACCGAGAACCTCAAGGCCGTCGCGGTCTACGGCGACCACCAGATGAACGACAGCCGCGTCGCGATCATGACGGTGCGCGCGGCCGTCGAGTCGGGCGCGGTCGTCCTCAACCACGCCGAGGTCACCGGCCTGCGCTTCAACCGCGGCCGGGTCACCGGCGCGGACCTCAAGGACCGGCTCGACGGCGCCGAGTTCGGCATAGACGCCCGGCTGGTGCTCAACGCGACCGGCCCGTGGGTCGACCACCTGCGCAAGCTGGAGGACAAGGGTTCCGACCCGAGCATCCGGCTCTCCAAGGGCGCGCACATCGTGCTCAAGCGCAAGGCGCCGTGGAAGGCCGCCATGGCGACCCCCATCGACAAGTACCGCATCACCTTCGCCCTGCCGTGGGAGGACCAGCTGCTGCTGGGCACCACCGACGAGGTCTACGAGGGCGACCCGGCGGACGTCCGCGCCACCGAGGCCGACACCCAGCAGATCCTGGACGAGGCCGCGTACTCGGTGCGGGACGAGCACCTCTCGCGCGACCTGATCTCGTACGCCTTCGCGGGCCTGCGGGTGCTGCCCGGCGGCCCCGGCGGCGTCGAGTCCGCCAAGCGCGAGACGGTCGTCAGCGAGGGCCGCGGCGGCATGCTGTCGGTCGCGGGCGGCAAGTGGACGACGTACCGCCACATCGGCCGCACCGTGATGAACAAGCTCGCGAAGCTGCCCGGCGGCGCGCTGGCCGAGGACATGGAGCCGCTCTCGCAGCTGCCCCCGCGGGTGCCGCTGCCCGGCATCGCCAACCCGAACGCGGTCGCGCACCGGCTGCTGGTCGACCGCGACCCGGGCGTGCGGATGGACCCGCTGACCGCGCGTCAGCTGGCCACCCACTACGGCTCGCTGTCCTTCGACATCGCCCGCCTGGTGCACGAGGACCCGGCGCTCGGCGAGCGCATCCACCCGGACGGCCCGGAGATCTGGGCGCAGGTCGTCTACGCCCGCGACCACGAGTGGGCCGAGACCGTCGACGACGTGCTGCGCCGCCGCACGACGCTGACCGTGCGCGGTCTGGACACCGAGGACGTACGGGCCCAGGTCAAGGAGATGCTCGGCGGACAGGGCTGACGCCGTCGGTCCCCGGCCCGGGTGAGCCCGGGAGCGGACCGACGCGGAATCGAGCGGGGGAGGGACGCGCGAAGGCGTCCCTCCCCCCGCCGCGTCGGTACCGCGAAGTCCTCCCGCTCCGCCCCGCCCCCGAAGGCACGCGCCCCCGACGGCAGCGGCGGATTCCACGGAACTCCTGTTTCCCTGAGCGCTGTTCATGGAAACGGGTAGGTTGACCCAATGACCGATCTCACCCCGCATGAGCTGCGCGTTCTCGTCACGGTGGAGGAGGGATCGCCGTCCGTGATCTGATCCGCGAACCGCGCGCCGTACGCGAGCCGGCCGGCGCGCCGGGGCAGCGGTGAACCCGCGGGCGTGGCGATGGCCGCTGATCAGGCGGATCGCGTGGGTGACGGCCGCGCTGCTGCTGATCCCGGTGGCCACCGCGGCCCTCGCGCTCCGCGTCTCGTTCACCGGCGAGCCGACCGCCGACGCGGTCAGCCGCGGCCGGGACGCGCTCTGGCTCGGGCACGCCTGGGTCGACGGCCGCCGCGACGCCGCCGATCTGGCCGCGCTGGAACGCCGGATGGCCGGCACCGGAATACGCGAGCTGTATGTGCACGCGGGACCACTGGAGCACGACGGGACGCTGCCCGCCTCCGCCTACCCCAGAGCGAAGTGGCTGATCAGCACGCTGCACCGGGACCTGCCCCGGATCCGGGTGCACGCCTGGCTCGGCGACCGGCTGGCCTACGGGGGCGGGGAGAACGAAAGCGAAGAGGACGGACTGCGGCTCGACCGGGCGTCCGCGCGCGACGAGATCGTCACCAGCGCCCGGCAGGTCCTCACCGCCGGCTTCGCGGGGGTGCACTTCGACCTGGAGCCGCTGCACTCGGGAAACCGCGACTATCTCGCGCTGCTCGACCGGCTGCGCCCCGCGATCCACGCGCGCGGCGGGGTGCTGTCGGTCGCCACCCACAAGATCGACCCGCTGCCGGCGCTGCACACGGCGGCGGGCGCGCTGACCGGCCGCCCCAAGTGGTGGTCCCAGCGGTACTTCGGCGCGGTGGCCCGGCGCGTCGATCAGGTCGCGGTGATGTCGTACGACACGGCGCTGCCCGTGGAGAGCCTCTACGGCGGGTACGTCGCCCAGCAGACCGCGCTCGCGCTGGAGGCGACGCCGGCCGGCACCGACCTGCTGATGGGACCGCCCTTCTACCACACCGACGACTTCGGCCACCGCTCCTCCGCCGAGACGGTCGCGGCCGCCGTACGCGGGGCCCGGCTGGGGCTGACCCGCACCGACCGGCACCGGGAGCACTTCGGGATGGCGCTGTATGTCGACTTCGCGGCCACCGATCTCGACTGGGCCGAATACCGCCGTGGCTGGTGCGCTCCGAGCGGGCTGTAGCAAGGCATGCGCGGGCCATAATGAACACAGACATCGGATGTCTAGGAACGGGAGGTCCACCATGGCGGTCACCGACGAGGCGATCGAGAAGATCAAGGGGATGATCGTCTCCGGTGCGCTGCGGCCCGGCGACCGGCTCCCGAAGGAGAGTGAGCTGGCGGCCGAGCTGGGGCTCTCCCGCAACTCGCTGCGCGAGGCCGTGCGCGCGCTGTCGCTGATCCGCATCCTCGACGTACGGCAGGGCGACGGCACGTACGTCACGAGCCTCGACCCGCAGCTCCTGCTGGAGGCGCTGAGCTTCGTCGTGGACTTCCACCGCGACGACACGGTGCTGGAGTTCCTCGCGGTCCGCCGCATCCTGGAGCCGGCCGGCACGGCGATGGCCGTCGGCCGCATCTCGACCGCTCAACTGGACGCTCTGGACGCCCAGCTGGACACTCTCGGCCCATACCCCTCGGTGGAGGACCTGGTCGCCTCCGACCTGGAGTTCCACCGGGGCATCGTGCAGGCCTCGGGCAACTCGGTGCTCTGCTCGCTGCTGGACGGCCTCTCCGGGCCGACCACCCGGGCCCGCGTCTGGCGCGGACTCACCCAGAAGGACGCGGTGGCCCGCACGCTGACCGAGCACCGGGCGATCCTCGGAGCGCTCAGGGACCGGGACGTGGAGGCGGCGCGGTCCTGGGCGACGGTGCACATCGCGAGCGTGGAGCAGTGGCTGCGCTCGACGCTGTGAGCCGCCGCGACCTTGCGCTCACAGCGCCAACCGGTACGTACGGGCCGCGTTGCCGCCCAGAACGGCGGCGTGCTCGCGCCCGGTGAGGTGGGCGGTGGCCCATTCGGCCAGCGCCAGCACCTGGTCGTAGGGCGCGGCGAGCGTGCAGACCGGCCAGTCCGAGCCGAACAGCACACGCCCGGGGCCGAAGGCGTCGAGGAGATGCCGGGCGTACGGCAGCACCTGATCCGGGCCCCACTTCGCCCAGTCGGCCTCGGTGACCAGCCCTGACAGCTTGCAGACGACATTGGGCAGCGCTGCCGTCCCGGTGATCCCGTCGGCCCAGGGCTGCCGGCCGCCGTCCGCGATCGACGGCTTGCCGCCATGGTCCAGGACGAATTCCAGCTGCGGCAGCGCGCGGGCGGCTTCCACGGCGGCGGGCAGCTCGCGCGGGGTGACGAGCAGGTCGTAGACGAGGCCCTCCTCCGCGAGGAGGGCGAGACCGCGCCGGACGTCCGCGCGGGCCAGCCAGCGCGGGTCCGGCTCGTCCTGGACCTGGTGCCGGATGCCGACGAGCCGCTCACCGCCGGGCCCCGCTCGCAGCCCGAAGAGCACCGCGGGCAGCTCGGGATCGGTGAGATCCGCCCAGCCGACCACGCCCGCGATCCGGTTCGGCCGCCCGGCCAGCGCGAGGAGCTCGCGGGTCTCGTCGTACGAGGACGATGCCTGCACCACCACCGTGGCCTCGATCGAGTGCCCCGTCAGCGCGTCTTCGAGGTCGCCGAGGGCGTACGTACGGCGGATGGGGTCGGCCCACGGGCCGTCCATCCAGGGCTGGTCGCGGCGCGCCAGGTCCCAGAGGTGATGGTGGGCGTCGACGCGCGGCGTCATACGGGCCTGCGGGGGTCGGAGGTGGGCAGCGGGAGATCGCCGTCGAGCAGGCCGCGGTCCACCAGCGCGTGCCAGAGCGCATCCGGGATGTCGTGCCCGAACAGCTCGGCGTTGTCCCGGACCTCCTCGGGCCCGGCGGCGCCGACCACCGCCGCCGCGACCGAGGGGTGGCCGAACGGGAAGCGCAGCGCCGCCGCGCGCAGCGGCACCCCGAACTCGCCGCAGACCGCCGCCAGCTCGCGGGCGCGCCGGAGCAATTCGTCCGGCGCGGTCGCGTAGTCGTAGCGGGCGCCCGGCCTCGGGTCGGCGAGCAGCCCGGAGTTGTAGACCCCGCCGACCACGACCGAGGTGCCCCGCCGCTCGCACACGGGCAGCAGGTCGTCGTAGGCCGTACGCTCCAGCAGCGTCCAGCGGCCGGCGCAGAGCACGACGTCCACGTCGAGGTCGGCGACGAGCCGGGCGAGCACGTCGCTGTGGTTCATGCCGAAGCCGATCGCGCGCACCGTCTTCTGTTCGCGCAGCTCCGCGAGGGCCGGGAAGCCGGTCTCATAGACCTCGCGGAGGTGGTTCTCCACGTCGTGCAGATAGACGACGTCCACGGCGTCGACGCCGAGCCGCTCCAACGAGGACTCCAGCCCGGCGCGGATGCCGTCCCTGCTCAGATCCCACTCGCGGGCCCGCGCCGGGACGTCGACGAAGCCCTGGCCGTCCGGCTGTTCACCGGGCGCGAGAGGGCGCAGCCGCCGCCCCACCTTGGTGGAGAGCGTGTACGAGCCGGGGGCGCGCCCGGCGAGGGCGCGGCCCAGCCGCTCTTCGGACAGCCCGAGCCCGTAGTGCGGGGCGGTGTCCAGATAGCCGCTGCCACCGTCGAGGGCGGTCGAGACGACGGCCTGGGCGCGCTCCTCCGGCATCGCGGTGTAGAGGTTGCCCAGGGGCGCGCAGCCGAGACCGAGCGCCGGCACGCACACCCCCGAACGCCCCAGCTCTCGCGGGCCTTGCGGTACGTAAGCCACGGGTTCCTCTCGGTCCTTCTTCGGTTCGGCCTGGCTCGGTTTGGCCTGGTCCGGCCTGGTCCGGCCTGGTCCAGGGTCCTTTCAGCCCTGCTCAGTCCTGCTTCTCGCCGCTGGCGAAGCGCGAGATGATCAGCGCGACGATGATGATCATGCCGTTGAGGAACTGGTTCCACAGCGCCGGGACGCCGCCGAGCGTCATCACATTGACCACCAGCTGAAGCGTCAACACGCCGGTCAGAGCGCCGAAGAGGGTGCCCCGGCCGCCCTTGAGACTGATGCCGCCGATCACCGCTGCGGCGAACACCTGGAAGATCCAGCCGTTGCCCTGGGTCGCGGACACCGAGCCGTAGTGCCCGGTGTAGAGGATGCCCGCGAAGGCCGCCAGCACCCCGCCCACGCACAGCACGATCCAGGTGATCCGGTCGACCCGGATGCCGGCGGCCTTCGCGGCCTCCGGGTTGCCGCCGATCGCGTACAGCGCGCGGCCGTGCCGCAGATAGGCCAGCGCCGCCGCGCCGAGCGCGAAGAGCGCGAGGCAGATCCAGACGGCGGCCGGGGCGCCGAGCCAGCGCGCCTTCCCCAAGTAGCTGAAGGAGGCCGGGACGTTGACGATCGACTGGCCCTCGGAGATGCCGATCTGGAGGCCGCGCAGCATCGTGAGCATGCCGAGGGTCGCGATGAAGCCGTTGACCCTGAGCTTGAGGATCAGGAAGCCGTTGATCACCCCGACCAGCGCGCCGACGGCCAGACAGATCGGGATGGCCGTCCAGCCGGGCAACGCGCCCAGGCCCGCGAAGCGTTCTCCATGTGAGGGAAGAACCATCCACATGGCGATCACCGGGGCCACCCCGATGGTCGACTCCAAGGACAGGTCCATCCGGCCGCTGATCAGGATCAGCGCCTCACCGAGGACCAGCAGCCCCAGCTCGGTGGACTGCTGGACGACCCCGATGAGGTTGTCGGACGTGAGGAAGGCGGGCGAGACGATGAAGCCGATCACCCCGAGCACGAAGATCACCGGCACCAGCGAGAGATCGCGCCAGCGCGCGAAGTCGATCCGGAACGCGCGCCCCTGGTGCGCTTTTCCCAGCTCGGGTGCCACCTCGGCGGTGAGCGGCCGTGTGGTCTCGGTCATGACTCCGTACCTTCCGGTTCGTGCGCAGAGCGGTCTGAGGGGTGGGCCGGGGACGGTCCCGGGGAATGCCCCGGCGTGTCGTGGCCGTCCGCCCCGGCCACGCCTTCCATGGCGGCGACCAGTTCCCGGTCGGTCCAGCCGCTGCCGAATTCCGCGACCACCCGCCCGTGGAAGAGCGCGAGCACGCGGTCGCAGACCCGCAGGTCGTCCAGTTCGTCGGAGACGATCACGGCCGCGCTGCCGCCTGCCGCGACCTCCCTGACGACGCCCAGCAGCGCGTCCTTGGACTTGACGTCCACCCCGTTGGTCGGGCGGATCGCCACGAGCACGCTCGGGTCGCGGGCGAGCGCCCGCGCGACGACGACTTTCTGCTGGTTTCCGCCGGACAGTCCGCTGACCGGCTGGCCGGGACCGGAGGTCTTGATGTCGAGCGAGGCGATCATGCGGTTGGCGAAGGCCTTGGTCCGGGAGGGCAGTACGGTCCCGAACGGGCCGAGCTGGTCGGCGACGGTCAGTGTGGCGTTCTCCGCCACGCTGCGGCCCAGGACGAGCCCCTGCCGATGGCGGTCCTCGGGCACATACCCGATACCGGCGCTGATGGCGTGCGGCACGCTCCCCGGCCGCACGGCCTGGCCGTGCACGCTCACCCGCCCCGCGCCGGCCTTCCGCAGGCCCGCCACCGTCTCCCCGATCGCCGTGTTGCCGCTCGCGGTGGCTCCGGCCAGGCCCAGCACCTCGCCGGGGCGTACGGCGAGGTCGATCGGCTCGTACTCGCCCTCCAGGGCCAGCCCTTCGAGGCGCAGAACCGGTTCTCCGGCTCCGGCCCGTGGGCCGGCCAGGGAGTCCCGGCCGGTCGCCCTGCCGGCATCGGCCGGCGAACCGGCGAGCGCCGCCGCGCTTTTAGACGCCGCGCTCCCTGCCGCCGGCACGCGCCCCTTCACCATCCGCGCGCCGGTCGCCGATGACCCGCCGCCCTCTGCCGGCTGCGCGCCCTCGCCCGTCATCGCCGCGATCAGATCAGCCTTGGCGAGCCCGGCCACCGGCGTGGTGACGACGTGCCGCGCGTCGCGGAAGACCGTGACGGTGTCGCAGAGTTCATACACCTCCTGCAAGTGGTGCGAGATGAACAGGAAGGCGACGCCCTGCTCGCGCAGTTCCCGGAGCTTGGCGAACAGCCGGTCGATGCCGCCCGCGTCGAGCCGCGCGGTCGGTTCGTCCAGGATGATCGCGCGGGCGCCGAAGGACAGCGCCCGCGCGATCTCCACGAACTGCCGCTGCTCGACGGTGAGGTCCTTGGTGCGGGCGGCGGGGTCGATGTCCACGCCGTATTCGGCGAGCAGAGCCCGGGCGCGCTCGCGCAGCGCGCGCCAGCGGATGGTGCGCGAGCCAGGGAACCTGTTGAGGTAGAGGTTCTCCGCGACTGTCAGGTCCGGCACCACCATCGATTTCTGGTAGACGCAGGCGACCTTGCGCTGCCAGGCCGCGGTGTCCCCGTAGCCGGGCGCGGCCTCCCCGCCGAAGGTGACCTCGCCCGCGTCCGGCCGCTCCATCCCGGTGAGGACGGAGACCAGGGTGGATTTGCCCGCGCCGTTGCGCCCCACCAGCGCGTGCGCCTCGCCCGGCCGGACCGCCAGGTGTGCGCCGTCGAGGGCGAGGGTGGGCCCGTAGCGCTTGGTGACGCCCTCCGCCCGGAGCACATGCCCGGGCTGCTGCCGCACGCCGGCCATCGCTACTTCTTCTTCTCTAGCTGATTGGCCCACAGCTTCTTGTCGTCCACGTTGGCCTTGGTGACCAGCGGGGCGGGCAGCTGGTCCTCCAGGCCGTTGGCGATCTTCACGATCTTCGAATCGTGGTCGGTGGGGCCCGGCTCGAATTTCTTCCCGGCCAGTGCCTGCCGGGCGTAGTACAGGGCGTACTTCGCGTAGAGGTCGGCGGGCTGCGAGACCGTCGCGTCGATCTTCCCGGACCGGATCGCGGCCAGTTCCTCGGGTATGCCGTCGTTCGAGATGATCGTGATATGCCCCTTCTGACCGGTCGGCTTGAGCAGCTTCTTCTGCTCCAGCAGGGCCAGGGTGGGCTGCAGGAAGACTCCGCCGGCCTGCATGTAGATGCCCTTGACGTCGGGGTGCGCG
This sequence comes from Streptomyces sp. H27-D2, assembly GCF_035828615.1. Classification (NCBI taxonomy): domain Bacteria; kingdom Bacillati; phylum Actinomycetota; class Actinomycetes; order Kitasatosporales; family Streptomycetaceae; genus Streptomyces; species Streptomyces sp. H27-D2. The sequence goes on from NZ_JAYMZR010000018.1 coordinate 71,402, forward strand.
GCGAGCGTGCTCTGCAGCTTGCTGGAGGCCACCTCGCCCTTCCACTCCGTGGGCAGCTCGAAGACCCGGATCTTGGGGAACTTGGTCTTCATGCAGGAGGCGAAGGCCTTGGAGCGGTCCCGGCCGTTGATGGAGCTGAGGTCCCCCTGGAACTCGGCGACCTTGCCCTCGCCCTTGAGCTGCTTGCCCAGGTACTCGCAGGCCTGCACGCCGTACGCGCGGTTGTCGGCCCGGACGACCATGTAGACGTCGCCCTTGTCCGGGCGGGTGTCCACGCTGATGACCGGGATCTTCTTGGCGGCCAACTGCTCCAGGGTGGCGGAGATCGCGCCGGTGTCCTGCGGCGCCATCACGACCGCCTTGGCGCCCTGGTCGGTGAAGGACTGCACATTGGAGACGAGCTTTCCCACATCGTTCTGCGAGTTGGACAGCGGCAGCGCGGAGACGACGCCGTCGTCGACGCCCTTGTCCACGTATTGCTTGTAGGAGTTCCAGAAGTCGCTGTCGGTGCGCGGCATGTCGATGCCGACCTTGCCGGAGGCCCCTTGCTTCGCGCCGTCGCTCTCACGGTTGCAGCCCGCGAGCGCGGTCGCCGCGAGCAGTACGGCGCAGGCGGCCGTTCCGGTCGTACGTAGTCTCATCGTCCCGTCCTTCGTCGAATCGTGCGGCTTTTTCAGGTGACGGGGCGCAGGCGCAGTCCCTGCATCCCGCCGTCGACGGCCAGCGCGGTGCCGGTGACGGCTGCCGCGGCGGGGCTCGCCAGGTAGGCGATGGCGGCGGCGACCTCCTCGGCGGCGACCAGCCGGCCGGCCGGCTGGCGGGCCTCCAGGGCGGCGCGCTCGGCCGCCGGGTCGCCGGTCCGCTCCAGCAGCCGGCCGATCCAGGGGGTGTCGGCGGTGCCGGGGTTGACGCAGTTGACGCGGATGCCCTCGCGCACGTGGTCGGCGGCCATCGCGAGGGTCAGCGACAGCACCGCGCCCTTGCTGGCGCTGTACGCGGCGCGCTGCGGCAGCCCGGCGGTGGCGGCGATGGAGCAGGTGTGGGTGATCGACACGCAGCCCGGCCGGTCCTCGGCGGCCCGCCGCAGGTGCGGCAGGGCGGCGCGGGCGGTGCGGACCAGGCCGAGGACGTTGATGTCGAGCAGCCGGTGCCACTCGGCATCGGAGTTGTCCTCGACCGATCCGAGAGCCCCGATGCCCGCGTTGCCCACCACCGTGTGCAGCGCGCCCAGTTCGGCGACGGCCTCGGCGACGGCGGCGCGTACGCCCTCGTCGGAGGTGACGTCGGCCTTGATCGGCAGGGTGCCGGGCGGGGCTCCGCTCGGGTCGCGGTCCAGTACGGCGACGCGGGCGCCCCGGTCGCGGAGCAGCGCGGCGGTGGCGGCGCCGATGCCGGAGGCGCCGCCGGTGACCAGGGCGACCAGCCCGTCGAAGTCCTTGCCCGTGCCGAATTCGGCTGCGCGGGTCATCCGTTCGTCTCCTGTCCCGCGGGGGCTGCTCCCGCGACGGCTGCTTCTTCCGTGGTGCGCGATGCTTCTTCCGTGGTGCGCGATGCGGTGCGCGATGCGCGTGAGGTCAGTGCTCCCGGAGTACGAGCCGTGCTGTCCGCAATCCCCGCCGTGACCCTCGTCCGCCAGACGGGCCCGTCCGGATAACTGTGCGCGGCCATCGATTCGGGGCGCATCCGGGCGGAGAAGCCGGGCGTGGCCGGGGCGCGGTAGCGGCCGTTCTCGATGACGACGGGGTCGCAGAAGTGCTCGTGCAGATGGTCGACGTATTCGATCACGCGGTCGTCCCAGCTGCCGGAGACCGCGACGAAGTCGAACATGGCGAGGTGCTGGACGAGTTCGCACAGCCCGACGCCACCCGCGTGCGGGCACACCGGCACCCCGTACTTCGCCGCGAGCAGCAGGATCGCGAGGTTCTCGTTGACCCCGGCGACCCGCGCCGCGTCGATCTGCACGAAATCCACCGCACCGGCCTGCAACAGCTGTTTGAAGACGACCCGGTTGGCGACGTGCTCGCCGGTGGCGACCTTGACCGGCTGCCCCGCGCGGATCGCGGCGTGGCCGAGGATGTCGTCGGGGCTGGTCGGTTCCTCGATCCAGTGCGGTTCGTACGGCGCGAGGGCGCGCATCCAGCGCAGCGCCTCGGCCACGTCCCAGCGCTGGTTGGCGTCGACGGCGATCCGGATGCCGGGGCCGACGCACTCGCGGGCCAGCCGCAGCCGCCGGACGTCGTCGTCGAGGTCGCCGCCGACCTTGAGCTTGATCTGCCCGAAGCCGTCGGCGACGGCCTGTCTGGCGAGTCCGGCGAGCTTCTCGTCGGAGTAGCCGAGCCAGCCGGGCGAGGTGGTGTAGGCGGGGTAGCCGCGCTCGCGCAGCCGCTCGGCCCGCTCGGCGCGGCCCGGCTCGGCGGCGCGCAGGATGGCGAGCGCCTCGTCGGGGCTGAGGGCGTCGGAGAGATAGCGGAAGTCGACCAGACCGACCAGTTCCTCGGGTGTCATGGACGCGAGGAACTCCCAGACCGGCTGCCCGGCCTGCCGGGCGGCCAGGTCCCAGGCCGCGTTGACGACCGCGCCGGCCGCCATGTGGATCACGCCCTTCTCCGGGCCGAGCCAGCGCAGCTGCGAGTCGTGGGTCAGCTCGCGGTGCAGTCCGGCCAGGTCGGCGGCGGTACGCGGGACCGGGCGGCCGACGACGAAGGGGCGCAGCGCGCCGATGGCGGCCGCCATGACGTCGTTGCCCCGGCCGATGGTGAAGCAGAAGCCGTGCCCCTCGTGGAAGGGGCCGTCCTGGGGGAGGCCGCCGGGGGCGTGCGGGTCGCGCGGGGCGTCGGTGCGCAGCACCACATACGCGGCGGAGTAGTCGGGGTCGGGATTCATCGCGTCCGAGCCGTCGAGCTGTTCCGAGGTGGGGAAGCGGATGTCGAGAACCTCGACATCGAGGACGGTCGGACTCATGCACACCCCTGCCGGAAGAACATCGGACCTTTACTGGTCATCCGATGTATAGCGCCGACTGGTGCCAGCCGTCCAGGGGTGTGGCCGAACTTAAGTGATCTCGTCGCGATCACAGATCGGATGAATCAACGAATGTTTCAGCACTCGTCCGTGTACAGGGGCTGCAGAGCGGTGCCCCGGAAGCCGTAGTCTGAAGGCGCACGCAATGGGAACTGCAGCCGGTGACGATCCGCGGGGAGCGCACCGGTCGGAAGGAGGCGCTGGGTGATCGAGCTGGAGGGGGTTCCCGAGCTTGTCGACCCGGTCATGGTCTGCAGCTTCGAAGGCTGGAACGACGCCGGTGACGCCGCCTCCGCAGCTGTCGAACACCTCGACCGGGAGTGGAAGGGCGAGACTTTCGCGGCGCTGGACGCCGAGGACTACTACGACTTCCAGGTCAACCGGCCGACGGTGTTCCTCGACAACGGGGTCCGCAAGATCACTTGGCCGACGACCCGGCTCTCGGTGATCCGGATCGGCGGCGCCAAGCCGCGCGATCTGGTCCTGGTGCGCGGGATCGAACCGAGCATGCGCTGGCGCTCGTTCTGCAACGAGATCCTGGGCTTCGCCCATGAGCTGGGCGTGGAGATGGTGGTGATCCTGGGCGCGTTGCTCGGCGACACCCCGCACACCCGGCCGGTCCCGGTCAGCGGCGTCACCTCCGACCCGGAGCTGGCGCAGACCATGGACCTGGAGGAGACCCGCTACGAGGGGCCGACCGGCATCGTCGGCATCCTGCAGGAAGCCTGCACCCACGCGGGCGTCCCGGCGGTGAGCCTGTGGGCGGCCGTTCCGCACTACGTCTCGCAGCCGCCCAACCCGAAGGCGACGCTGGCCCTGCTCAACCGGCTCGAGGACCTCATCGGTCTGCGCATCCCGCTCGGCGAACTGGCCGAGGACGCGCGGGCCTGGCAGGTCGGCGTCGACCAGCTGGCCGCCGAGGACAGCGAGGTGGCCGAGTACGTCCAGTCGCTGGAGGAGGCGCGGGACACCGCCGAGCTGCCCGAAGCCTCGGGCGAGGCCATCGCCCGGGAATTCGAGCGCTATCTGCGCCGCCGCGACCAGCCGGGGCCCGGCCCCGGCGGGCACGCGACGGATCTGGGCACGACCGACGGCCGGGAGCCCGGCGCGTATCTCCGCGACTCCTCCAGCGGCCGGACCCGGCCGTCGAAGCCGGCGGCGAAGGACGAGCCCGCGCGCTCCGAGGAGCCCGCACAGCCGGACGAGGCGACGCCCGGCACGACCGACGAAGCGGCACCTGGGGCGGCATCGGAAACGACCGCTCCGGACAGGCACACGACGGACGAGCACACCACGGGCAGCGCCTCGGCGGACCGACCCGCACCGGAGAAATCCACGGTGGACAAGCCCTCGGCGGAAAAGCCGGCGCCGGAGAAACCCGCACCGGACGAGCCCGAGAGCGACGACTGAGCCCGGGTCCCGAAACCACGGGACCACCGGGACCGACGGCGACGTCCGCAGGACCGACGTCCGCAGGACACGACACGGCCGCCGTGCACAGCCTCCAGGGCGTGCACGGCGGCCGTTCCGCACTCCGCGTCGCCCGGCCCGCCGTCCGCGCGGCCGGGCCCGGTTCAGACCCCGCGGACCGCGACCGCCTCGTACGTCGTCGTGGGCGTCGGCGTCTCGATGTCGAACCGGGCGTTGGGCAGATAGATCCGCTTCCCGTACGCGGCGGCCGTGGTCGGGATGCGGAAGCGCGCGTCGGTGATCCTGGCGACGGCCTCGCCGCTGCTCCCGCTCTTGTCGAGCCGCAGCACGTCGACCGCGTTCTGCGCCTGCTGGACGACGTACATCGTGCGGCCGAGCAGCAGCACGCCGTCGCCGTTCACCAGCGGCGGGCCGGTGTGCGGGACCTTGCGGGCGCGTCCGCTGCGCGGGTCCACCCGGAAGAACGCGCCCGCGAAGGCGTTGACGACGAGCAGGGCCCGTCCGTCCGGGGTCCGCTCGATCCCGTTCGCCGTGAAGTCGCCGCCCTGGACCCACTCCCCGGTGAGCGGCAGCGTGCGGACCGCGCGCGGCGCGGGCAACTCGCCGTGGCGGCCCAGCGGCAGCACGTACAGCTGGGCGTGGAACGAGTCGGTGAACCAGGCTGCGTCCGGCGTGAGGATCACATCGTTGACGAAGCCGCCCTCGGCGCCGACCCGGTAGGTCGCGAGGATCTTCCCGCTGCGCACCTCGACGACGCGTATCTCGCGGCTGTCGCCGCCCGCGATGAACAGCCGCCCGCGCTGGTCGAGTTTGAGGCCGACGGAGGGAGTGCCCGGCCCCTGGCTGATCACCGAGCCCCGGCCGGTGGCCAGGCTCGCGCGGTAGACCGAGCCGTCAGCGAGCGAGCCGAAGTAGGCGTAGGGGGCCGAGCCGATGGCGATGCCCTCCGGCTGGAAGCCGTCCGGAAGGGCGATCGTGGTGGGCCAGCCGCCACCCGACCGGTCCAGTGGGGCGGTTGGGGCCGCCTGGGCGGTGCGCGCCAGCGGCCCGAGGAGCGCGGCGCCGCCCAGTGCGGCGCCGGCGCCGAGGAGTCTTCGACGTGCGAAGGAGCCTTCCATGCTGTGAGCGTCCTTCCGACAAGTGCCGATGAGTGGTCTTGCGACCCAGCCACCTCAACACAGCACTTCCGCCCCAGCGCCGCGCACCAGCATCTCTCCACAAGCGAATTGGGGCGCTCCACCGGTGCGGGGAGCGCCCCAATACGGGCGTCGTTTCCTGAGCAGCGGCGCGATTCGCCGCTCGGGCGTTGTCGGGTCAGACGGGCCGACGGCTCAGAGCGCGACCCCGAGGAGCGCGTCGACGGCGCGCGAGGCCAGACCCGGCGCCCCCTCGTCCGTACCGTCGCCGGACGTCTGGGCCAGCGCCCAGCGGTCGACGGCGGCCAGCGCCTTCGGGGAGTCGAGGTCGTCCGCGAGGGCTTCGCGGATCTCCTCCAGCAGCGCTTCGGCGGGCAGCCCGTCGGGCCGGGAGACGGCGGCGCGCCAGCGGGCGAGGCGCGCGACGGCCTCGTCCAGGACGGTGTCCGTCCACTCCCAGTCGGCGCGGTAGTGGTTGGCGAGCAGCGCGAGCCGGATCGCCGCCGGGTCGACGCCGTTCCTGCGGGTCGTGGAGACGAAGACGAGGTTGCCCTTGGATTTGGACATCTTCTCGCCGTTCAGGCCGACCATGCCCGCGTGCACATAGGTCTTGGCGAACGGGTGCTCGCCGGTCAGCGCCTGGGCGTGCGAAGCGCCCATCTCGTGGTGCGGGAAGGCGAGGTCGGAGCCGCCGCCCTGGACGTCGAAGCCCATCCCCAGGTGGTCCAGCGCGATGGCCACACACTCGATGTGCCAGCCGGGGCGTCCCTGGCCGAGCGAAGCGCCGTCCCAGCTGGGCTCGCCCTCGCGCGCGGCCATCCACAGCATCGGGTCGAGCGGGTTCTTCTTGCCCGGACGGTCCGGGTCGCCGCCGCGCTCGGCGGACAGGATCCGCATCGCCTCGGCGTCCAGATTCGAGACCCCGCCGAAGGCCGGGTCGGAGTCGACGGAGAAGTAGACGTCGCGGCCCAGCTCATAGGCCGCACCGGCGTCACGCAGCCGCTCGACCAGCGGCACGATGCCCGGTATCGCCTCGACGGCGCCGATGTACTGCTGCGGCGGGAGCATCCGCAGGGCCGTCATGTCCTCACGGAACAAGGCGGTCTCCCGCTCGGCGAGCGCTGCCCAGTCCACGCCGGTCGCCACAGCCCGCTCCAGCAGCGGGTCGTCGACATCGGTCACGTTCTGGACGTAATGCACCTGCCGCTTCGTGTCGAGCCACACGCGTTGCACGAGGTCGAACGCGTTATAGGTCGCCGCGTGTCCCATATGGGTAGCGTCGTACGGCGTGATGCCGCATACGTAGATTCGGGCGACGGGACCGGGGGCGAGGGTCACTCGTCCAGCGGTCGCGGTGTCGTGGATCCGGAGGTCGCGGCCACTGCCAGGCAGGGCGGGTACCTCAGAAGCGGGCCAGGCATACATGCCTTGAGCGTAACCGGACGCGGCTTCCGGATACGAACCGGACCTGGTCGGCTGTCCGGATCGCTGTCCGGATCGGCGGTCTTGCGGGGCCGCGCGGAAGCGTTTCCGCTCAGAGCGGCGGCCACGGAATCGCGGGCCACTGGCCGCTCGGCACCGGGTGCCGGCCGGTGTCCAGCAGAGCGGCGACCCGGGTGCGGACGGCCTCGACCTCGGCGGCGGTGAGCAATTCGGCCAGTCGGGCGGCGAGGGGGCCCTCGTCGGCCAGGTCGGCCGAAAGACGACCCAGCACCTCGACTGCTTCCTCCGAGAGAGGTTCGCCCGCCCAGCCCCACAGCAGGGTGCGCAGCTTGTCCTCCGCGTTGAAGGTCACACCGTGATCGATCGCATAGAGCCGGCTGTCGCCGGTGGGCAGCAGATGGCCGCCCTTGCGGTCGGCGTTGTTGATCACCGCGTCGAGCACGGCGAGCCGGCGCAGCCGGGTGTCGTCCGCGTGCACCAGCAGCGCGGTGCGGCCCTCGCCGACCTCGGCGAAGGCGATCGCCTTCCAGCCGGGACCCGGCTCCTCGGTCTCCAGCAGCGCCAGCAGCTCGCCGCCGCTGCCGTCGCCGATCCCGTCGCCCTCGGTCTCGATCCACAGCTGGCACATGCCCTCGCCGTACGGCCCGTCGCGCAGCACCGTGGGCGGGATCAGGCCCCAGCCGGTGGCGAGCGAGACCTCATAGGCGGCGACCTCGCGCCGGGCCAGGGTGCCGTCGGGGAAGTCCCACAGCGGGCGCTCCCCCGCGACCGGCTTGTAGACGCACGCGGCGCTGCGGCCCCGGTGCTCGACCGTGCAGTACAGGACGGCGTTGGACGCCTCCCCGATCCGTGACCTGACGGTCAGTTCACCGCGCGCCAGCAGCTCGTACGCCGCCGCGGACTCGTCCGCCGCGAGCGGCTCACCGACGGTCATACCTCGCGGCGGTATCCGTTCTGGCGCGGACATACATGTCCTTCCGGGTCGAGCGGCAGGCTGCACAGCGGACACGGCGGACGCCCGGCGTTGACCACGTCGAGGGCGCGCTTGGCGAACGCCCGCGCCATCGCGCCGGTCAGCCGCACCCGCAGCATCGGCGGGCCGTTGACGTCGTCCTGCATCAGCCGCTCCTCGGCCGCCGCGAGGTCCTCCTCGGAGTCCGCGTCGAGCTCGACGAGAGCCTGCGCCTCGACGACCATCCGCTGCTCCTCGCCGTCCCAGGCGAGCGCCATCGTGCCGACCCGGAACTCCTCGTCCACGGGGGCACTCAGCGGTGCGGTGTCGGCGACTTCGACGGGCGCCACGGCCGGGACGGGCGCGTTGCCGCCGGTGCGGCGGACCACCTCGTCCAGCAGTTCGTCTATCCGCTCGGCGAGCGCCTCGACCTGTGCCTTCTCCAGAGCGACGCTGGTCGTACGGCCCGACCCCGACGCCTGGAGGAAGAAGGTCCGGCGGCCAGGGAGCCCGACCGTGCCGGCGACGAAGCGGTCCGGCGGGTCGTAAAGGAACACCTGACGGGACACTTCCTTCTCCCTCGGGGTCGATTGCTGGATCTCGATTTCTCGTTCACCGGCGTGGCCCGTCACGAGCTGGGTCGCGCCTGGGGCCGCGCCGTCGCACCACCCTACTGCCCACGTGGATCACGGTGCGCCCGCGCCACCGCCCACCACCGCGTCGTCGCAGGACCCGCCGGAGGACCCCTCGGACGACCCGCCGGGCACCTCGTGGGGCGCCAGGCCGCCGAGCTCGCCGGTGTCCCCCAGCCGGATCAGGTAGGGGCGCAGCGGGGTGTAGCGGATCGCGGTGACCGAGCAGGGTTCGACCGCGATGCGCTGGAAGAGGTCGAGGTGCATGCCCAGGGCGTCGGCGACGATCGCCTTGATGATGTCGCCGTGCGAGCACATCAGATAGACCGCGTCGGCGCCGTGCTCGGCCTCGATCCGCTCGTTCCAGCCGCGCACCGCCTCGACCGCGCGGGCCTGCATCGCGCGCAGCGACTCGCCGCCGGGGAAGGCGGCCGCGGACGCGTGCTGCTGCACGACGGTCATCAGCGGTTCGTCGCTCAGCTCGGCGAGCTTGCGGTTCGACCAGTCCCCGTAGTCGCACTCGCCGATCCGCTCGTCGCTGTGGAAGGGCAGTTCCGGGCGGGCCGCGAGCAGCGGCGCGAGGGTCTCCTGGCAGCGTTGCAGCGGGCTGGCGACGGCCGCGGCCAGCGGGAGTCCGGCCAGCCGGCCGGGCAGCCCCGCGGCCTGCGCGGCACCGCGTTCGTCCAGAGCGACGCCGGGGGTCCAGCCGGCGAGCAGTCCCTCGGTGTTGGCGGTCGACCGGCCGTGCCGGACGAGTATCAGCGTAGGCATGCCCGCCAGCGTAGTGGTGGTGTGATCGCGCGGGATCAGGCGACAATGTCCGGCGTGATCGTGGACTGCGCCATCTACAAGGCCGGGAGCCGTACCGAAGGCCCCGCCGACTTCTCCGATGCCCTGGATCAGGCCAGGGCCGCCGGGGACTCCTTTCTGTGGATCGGGCTGCACGAGCCGACCGAGGACGAGCTCAACCTGGTGACCAGCGAGTTCGGCCTGCACCCGCTGGCCGTCGAAGACGCCCTGGCCGCCCACCAGCGGCCCAAGCTGGAGATCTACGACGACTCGCTGTTCCTGGTCCTCAAGCCGGTGCTCTACGACGACGCCGACGGCAGCGTGACCGCGGGCGAGCTGATGGTCTTCGTCGGCGACTCCTTCGTCGTCACCGTGCGGCATGGCGAGGCCAATCCGCTGAGCGCGGTGCGCGAGCGGCTGGAGCACAGCCCGGAGGTGCTCCAGCACGGTCCGACGGCCGTGATGTACGCGGTCTCGGACGCCGTCGTGGACCACTACCTGGAGGTCGCCGCCGAGCTGCACGAGGATCTGGACGAGCTGGAGGCGGAGGTCTTCAGCCCGGACGGCGGCGGCGCGAAGAACACCGCGAGTCAGATTTACGCCTTCAAGCGCCAGGCCCTCGAATTCCGCCGGTCGAGCAGCCCGCTGGCGGAGCCGATGGCGCGGCTGATGAGCCCCGGCGTGCCGTTCGTGCACGAGCACTCGCAGCCGTTCTTCCGCGACGTGGGCGACCACCTGACGCGCGCGAACGAGCAGGTGGAGGGCCTGGACCGGCTGCTCTCCGACATCCTGGCGGCGCATCTCGCCCAGGTGGGGGTGCGGCAGAACGACGACATGCGCAAGATCTCGGCGTGGGCGGCGATGGCGGCCGCCCCGACGATGGTCGCCGGCATCTACGGCATGAACTTCAAGCACATGCCGGAGCTGGGGTGGACCTGGGGATATCCGATGGTCGTCGTCGCCATGGCGATCATCGAAGTCGCGCTGCACCGGATGTTCAGGCGGCGCGGCTGGCTGTGAGGACGGCTGTGCCCGGCGTCAGCGGCGCCGTGCCGGGTGATCTTTGGTGCCAGAGCGCGCTGCGCGGGAGGTACCAGAGCGGCGATCCTGCCGTTCTCCCAGCCCCCTGCGCCTCTCCGGCCGCTGCGATGGAGCAGAAGAGCCGGTACGCCTCGTCGTCGTCGAGAATCTCCTGGAACAAACTCCTGGCCGAGAGCATCACTGCCACCTCCGTGCAGGGCGTCCACCAAGAAGAAGTCAAGGGCGATGTGCGGCGTGAGGCAAGCGATGCGTCGGTCATCTCAGCTGAAAGGCCGGTCATCTCAGCCGAAAGAAGGACATCGGCACCCGCCCGCGCGCGTAACCACTCGGGCTGTGGGGCGTTGTGATGGTGACGGCCGTGGCGGGGAAGACCCCCGAGCCCCCACCACGGCCGCAGACTTCTTTCGCCGGGTCTGCCCCGGAACCTGCCGGGCCTCCCCCGCAACCCGCCCGGAACCCGGCTTCGCCGGGGTTTCCCCGCGCTTCAGGCCAGGTCGGCCCGCTCCAGCGCCTCGACGCCCGCGCGCAGGCTCGTGAGCCGCTCTTCGAGGGTGAAGCCGGCGGGGGCGAGGTTCAGCGTGGTGACCCCGGCCTCCTGGTAGGCGCGCAGCCGGTCGGCGATGCGCTCGACCGGGCCGAGCAGGCTGGTCTTGTCGATCAGCTCGCGCGGCACGGCCGCACTGGCGCCCTTCTTGTCGCCGGCCAGGTACTTGTCCTGGATCTCCGCGGCTTCCTTCTCGTAGCCCATGCGCTGCGCGAGCTTGTTGTAGAAGTTCTGCTTACGGCTGCCCATGCCGCCGACGTACAGGGCGGTGTACGGACGGAAGATGTCGGCCAGCGCGTCGATGTCGTCGCCGACCGCCATCGGGAGGGTCGGCGCGACGTCGAAGCCCTCCAGCGTCTTGCCGACCTTCGCGCGGCCCGCGCGGATCGCGGTCAGCGCGGTCTCCTCGACATGCTCGGCGGCGCAGAAGATGAGCAGCGCGCCGTCGGCGATCTCGCCGGTCTGTTCGAGGTTCTTCGGGCCGATCGCGGCGATGTAGAGCGGGATGTGCTCGCGCACCGGGTGCACGGTGAGCTTGAGCGGCTTGCCGGGGCCGTCGGGGAGCGGCAGCGTCCAGTGCTCGCCCTCGTGCGTGAGCCGCTCGCGGGTCATCGCCTTGCGGACGATCTCGACGTACTCGCGGGTGCGGGCCAGCGGCTTGTCGAACTTGACGCCGTACCAGCCCTCGGAGACCTGCGGGCCCGATACGCCGAGGCCGAGCCGGAACCGGCCGCCGGAGAGTGAGTCGAGGGTCGCGGCGGTCATCGCCGTCATCGCGGGCGCACGGGCCGGGATCTGGAAGATCGCCGATCCGACGTCGATCCGCTCGGTCTGCGCCGCCACCCAGGCGAGCACGGTGGGAGCGTCGGAGCCGTAGGCCTCCGCCGCCCAGCAGACCGCGTAGCCGAGCTTGTCGGCCTCACGAGCGACGGCCAGGTTGTCCGCGTCCATCCCGGCGCCCCAGTAGCCGAGGTTGATCCCGAGCCGCATATCCGCTCCCCTTACTGGTCAGTAACGTTTGTGTCCCCGGACTGTAGCGCGCCGGGCCGGGATACGGCAGGGACCTGTGGACAACTGATCGCCGGGCCCGTTGTCGGCGGGCGTTGTCCGGACCGGTTGTCCACAGGTCCCCGGTGGCGGGCGGTCCGCCAGTAATCTCAGCGTTCATGGAGCAAAGGCACCTGGGCCGGACCGGATTGCGCGTGTCGCGCATCGGGCTCGGCACCCTCACCTGGGCACGGGACACCGGCGAGCACGACGCCGCCGATCAGCTCAAGGTGTTCCGGGACAACGGCGGCACGCTGATCGACACCGCCGACGTCTACGCGGACGGCGGCTCGGAGTATCTGCTGGGCCGACTGCTGGACAGCCTGGTGCCGCGCCGGGACCTGGTCATCGCGACCAAGGCGGGCAGCGTCCCCGACCCCGACCACCGCTTCGACGGCTCCCGCGGCCATCTCCTCGCGGCGCTCGACGCCTCCCTGGATCGGCTCGGCACGGACTACGTAGACCTGTGGCAGGTGCACGCCTTCGACCCGCTCACGCCGCTCGACGAGACGCTGCAAGCGCTGGACATAGCCGTCAGCAGCGGGCGCGCCCGCTATGTCGGGGTGTCCAACTTCTGCGGCTGGCAGCTCGCCAAGGCGGCCACCTGGCAGCTCGCCGCGCCCGGCTCGCGCACCCGGCTGGCGAGCACCCAGATGGAGTACTCCCTGCTCCAGCGCGGCATCGAACGGGAGGTGCTGCCCGCCGCCCTCGACCTGGGCGTCGGCCTGCTTCCGTCCTCCCCGCTCGGCCGCGGTGTGCTCACGGCCAAGTACCGGCACACCACCCCGCCGGACTCGCGCGGCGCCTCCGAGCAGCTCGCGCCCTTCGTCGAGCCCTACCTCGACGAACCGGCGAGCCGCATCGTCGAGGCCGTCGCCACCGCGGCCGACGGCCTCGCGGTGACCCCGCTGCACGTCGCGCTCGCCTGGATCCGGGACCGCCCCGGAGTCGTCGCGCCGATCGTCGGCGCACGCACGGCGCGGCAGCTCCGCGCCGCATTGTCAGTGGAGGCCCTTACCCTTCCTGACGAGATCTGCCAGGCACTGGACGATGTGTCAGCGCCTGTGCACCGTTATCCCGATCAGGACTGGAGCACGCTGTGAGCACCGACCCTCTCGCCGGCGAAGCCGCTACCGCGCCCGAGCAGGAGGCCGCGCCCGGCTTCAGCCCCGAGCAGCCCGCACCGCCGGACGGCACGGGGGGCGCCGGAGGCGCCGATGGCCCGGACGACAGCGCGGGCTCGGGCTCCGGCTCGGCCCCGGACTCCGACTCCGGTTCCGCGCGCGCGTCGGGTGAGGTCTCCGAGGCCGCGCAGGACGAATCCCCGGGGGCTCCGGCGGAGTCACCGGCCCCGGACGAGCCGATGGGCGACGCCGGGTCTCCTACGCCGGGGCCGGACGGCAACGCCGACTCCCCGGGCGAGGGCCCCGAGGGCGAGAGCGGTGTTTTCCCCCGCGACCCGGCCGCACCGGCCGCACTGGCCGAATCGGCATCCGGTGCCGCAGCCGACGTGGGGACCCCAACCCAGGACGACGGGGCTGACGCAGCGCCGAGCGAAGCCTCCGCGGACGGCGCGGACGGCGCGGACGGCGCGGACGGCGCGGACGGCGCGGACGGCGCGGACGGCGCGGACGGCGCGGACGGCGCGGACGGCGAAGCTGACTCCGGCGGGCTGGCCGCAGAGGCAGACGGCGGGGCCGGGGCGAAAGCCTCGGCCGGGGCCGGAGCGGAAACCTCGGCCGGGGCCGGAGCGGAAACCTCGGCCGGGGCCGGAGCGGAAACCTCGGCCGGGGCCGGAGCGGAAACCTCGGCCGAAGCCCCCGCGGGGACGGAACCCGCGAACGACGCGGGCAGCGCCGCCCGCTCGGCCGCCGCGGAAGCGC